>JAISFB010000177.1 GCA_031263805.1 Oscillospiraceae bacterium | reverse complement strand
GAGGACGGATACTTCGATTTCTACGACCAGCTGCAAAAATATCGCCCTCAATTTGCCGGCGAAATGAAAGACGCCGTTATAATGTGGCAGCTGCTCTGCCATACGTCCGGCATAGACGACGCCGAGCAGGAAAAATACTGGCGCGAGATGTTGGGCGAAATGCCGCGCGATGCCTCAGGCGGGCACTGGATAAACGGTGAGCATTCAATGACAAGCACAAGCGCCGCGGGCGGGCTGAAGTCCACGCTTGACGATATGGCCAAATTCGGGCAGATGTGGCTGCAAATGGGAACGCTGAACGGCAACCGGATCATCTCGCCGGCGACCGTGCGGATGATGACGCGCGACCACAACGCGAAAGTCCCGCCGTCCGACTGGTTCGGGCGCGTGTTCGGCGCGAACTGGGGCTTGGGTTGGGACTTGAAATGCGACAAGACCGACGACCACGGTTTCCTGCGGAGCCCGAAAAGCTACAACCACGGAGGGTACGGCGGCGCGTGTTTGCTGCTCGACCCGGAGCAAGACCTCGTGTTCTCCGGCTACTTCTGCGAGGTGGCCGAGACATCGCAAAACGACGAGTTCGGCCCGGTATTCAATATTCTTTACAGCGCGTTCGATTGATAAAATTTTCGACTGATAAAATTTAAGGAGACAAATTATGCAACCGATAAAAATAAGCCAAAACGACGCGGAGCATGTCGGCGTGTATCTTCCGAACCTGTCAAACCTCGACGCTTATTGTCAAAAGCTTATAGACGATAAGCTTCACCCCTACATAGCCCTCCGCGTGTGGAAGCGCAATGAGCCGGTCTTCAGCGGAGACTACGGCACACAGTCCCCAAACGGTGAGCCGCTGCGCCCAGACGCGATATATCCGCTGCAATCTGTCACAAAGGCGGTCACGGCGACATGCGCCGCGATATTGCAGGAGCAGGGGAAGATCAACTTTTTTGAGCGCGTTCAGGACAAATTCCCGGAATTCACGGGCGAAAACAAAGAGCGCGTTTTGCTGTGGCATTTACTTTCGCACACATCCGGAATGGATGAGGACGAAATCGACAAACGATTCAGCGAACAGTGGGCCGCTGTGGAGGCTACCGCTGTCGCGGCCGGCCTTATCCGCAAGACGAAGCAAAAGCTCGCAGACGCGTTTTGGGATGATTACGCCGGCTGGGCGAACACATTAAAGATGCCGCTCACCCGCCTGCCGGGGACGCAGTTTTCATACTGGAATTTCGGCTATCATATCATAAAAACGCTGATCGAGCGCGAGAGCGAAATGACGCTTGAGGAGTTCGCGCGGAAATATATCTTTGATCCGCTGGGGATGCGCGATACGTATTGGTTCCTGCCGGAGGAAAAGCGCGGCAGATTCGCTACGTGCGACCCGAAATTCAAAGGCGGCGTCTGGATAAACAGCGAGGGCATGATGACAAGCAACAGCGCGGCGGGAGGGCTGAAGTCCACAATGGACGATATAGCGCGGTTCGGGCGCATGTATCTCAATATGGGCACGCTTGACGGAGTGCGGATCATCTCGCCGGCGACAGTTCGGCTGCTGACGCACAACCATAATGCCGGCTTACCGGATACGTTCTGGCTCGGTCGGCACCTCGGCGCGAGCTGGGGCTTGGGCTGGGACGTCAAGGAAAACAAGATCGACGACCTCGGTATGCTGCACAGCGCGCGAAGCTATAATCACGGCGGGTTCGGCGGTGCGCGTCTTTTGATCGATCCGGATTATGACCTTGTCGTGTCGGTGTATATCCGCGAACAGCGCGCGGAGTCGTTTTACGACAATATGAACTACGCGATGGATATTCTCTATTCCGCGTTGAATCAGTAACTATTTCCCCGTATTTCCCGACCGGGTTTTACAGCGCGATTCCGCGCGTTTCGCGCAGCACGGGCCATAAAATCACCTTATCAAATTCAAATGATAAGGACTGATTTCAGTGACTCTAAATGACCTCAAAATTCGTTTTTCAGCAAGCGCTTCAGCGCGTGAAAACGGCGCCGCGGACGCGGGGAGCGGCACGGCAGCGGATATAACGCGCGCTGCGGGCGCGGGGCACGCCGGGGCGGCGGATATAACGCGCGCCGCGGATGATGCGAGGCGAGGCGCGGCGGCGAATACGAATCGCGCAGCTCTTAATAACGCGCGAGCGTCGCGCGTTATCGAGCTTATCACGCGTTTTTCGATAGCGTTCACGCTGTCGGGGACGTCGATTTTCAGCGGGATGTCGCCGTTCGCGGCGGCGTTCGCAGCGAGCTCCGGAGGCGGCTTGGGCGGGCCGGCGGCGCTGCTTGGCGCGGCGCTCGGGTATTTGATGTTCTGCCCGTTTTTATGGGCGCTGAAATACATATCGGCGGCGCTGCTTGCCGTCGCGGCGGGCTTTGTGTTCCGCCCGGCGGCGGTTTCGCGGTCGGAGTGGTTTATGCCGGGGGCGGCGGGCGCGTTCGCGCTTTTCGTCGGGATCATATCGGCAGCCGACGGCGGGATCACGGCGGCGGAAGCGGT
>JAISFB010000106.1 GCA_031263805.1 Oscillospiraceae bacterium | reverse complement strand
GGCAGCCCGAGCGCGATAATCCAAAACGGCAAGCTCGACCGCGCCGAGATGAGAAAGAGCCGCTATACGACGGACGAGCTTATGGAGCGCCTGCGCAAGGAGGGTATCGCCGACATTTCAGCCGTCAAGCTCGCGGTGCTGGAAACGGACGGGACGCTTTCCGTCGTGCTGTTCGCGGAGCGCGCGCCCCTGACGGCAAAATCGCTCAGCGTGACCATAGAGGAGCCGGACGTACCGGGCGTGATAATAAGCGACGGCGAAATCATAGCGCCCACGCTGCGCGCGCTGGGCTTCGACGACCGCTGGCTTGCGGCAAGGCTCCGTGAGCGTGGCATCAGCGCCGCGGGCGATGTGATAAACGCCGCGCGCGAAGTGTTCTTAATGACGGCGGACCGCGGCGGAAAGATATACCTCGCCGCGAAGGACAAGGCCGCGAACGACAAAATCACGAACGGGTGAAGAGGGGCGCCATAAAAAGGGATCTGCAATGAAAAGAGGGCTGCAATGAAAAAGGAAATCGCGATAGGCGCGCTCTTTTGCGCGATGGCGCTCACCGCGCTGATAAACGTCAGATACCTGGAGCGGCTTACGCGGGACGTATCCGAGGCCGCCGCCGCCGTCAGCTACGCCGCGGACGCGGAGGATTGGGAACGAGCGGAGAAGCTGGCGTCCGACACGCGCGATATATGGGAATCGGGCGGCGCGTATACGCAGCTTGTCCTGCGGCATTCGTCGATAGAAGCGGCGGAGAACTCGATCGCCGCCCTGCTTACGGCGGCGCGCGCGAGGGATCAGGCGCGTGTGTCCGGCGCGGCGGACGACGTGCGCCGCGGGATGGAGAGTTTAGCGGAAACGGAGAGCGTGCGGCTCGGAAGCGTGTTTTAGGCCTGCGCAAATCGCGCCCGCACGCTTGCGGCGCACGGGCGCCGTGAGAACGGGCGCGATAAATCGCGCCCCTACACGTGGTCATCATTTATGAGTTTTGTGAGCTCGCTCATGAAGCTGTTGATGTCCTTGAATTGCCGGTAAACCGAGGCGAAGCGCACGTAGGCCACTTCGTCGAGCGATTTCAGGCGCGTCATAACGAGCTCTCCGATATGCGACGAGGATATCTCGTTTTCAAGCGAATTTTGGAGCTCGAGCTCAATTTCGTCCGCGACGGTTTGAAGGCTTGAGAGCGGTACGGGGCGGTTCGCGCAGGCGCGGAGCATACCGGTCATAAGCTTTTGCTTGTCAAACGTCTCGCGGCCGCCGTCTTTTTTCGCTACGACGATCGGTATCCGCTCGATTATTTCGTAAGTCGTAAAGCGCTTCTGGCAGCTCAGGCACTCGCGCCGGCGGCGTATCGTCGCGCCCTCCTCTGCGGGGCGGGAATCGACGACGCGGCTCTCCGGATGCGCGCAGTAGGGACATTTCATATCGTAACCTCAAATTTCGCAGATTTTCGCCGGGCCGTACATATCACGGGCGCAAGGCGCCGTTGTGATATATTCAGTCGAGCAGACAGGGAAAGCCTTGCCCGGCCCGTCTGCGGATATTATATCATAGGATAAGGTATCCCGCAAGCCTCCCGAGTTTAACGGCAAATGCACAAGCCAAGAAAAAGCGAGGAGAAAAAAGAGGCGGTAATTGGGGAAAAAATATGGTTGACAACACCGGGCAGGCTTGATGTAATATTAAAGACGTATCAGGCGTATCGGATTGATCAGGAGGAGAGCAAGTGTACATAGATGTTGTGTATGACTAAACGTGCCTGCGGGCGGTCGCGCCTACGGCGCGCCATAAAAATGACGTCGCGCAATAGCGCGACAGGAACGAGGCATTTGCCGCGACGGGGGGCGCCCTTCGTAGGGGTCGACGTCCTCGGCGGCCCGCCGTTCCTCGTCCCGTAGGGGCGAACCTATGTGTTCGCCCGGGCGGACACGCAGGTCCGCCCCTACTGCGCGCGTCCATAGAGCGCACGGTGTACAAACGGCGGCCGGCGTTTTTGAACGTGATATTAGCGGCGAATCCGAACATTTTACAGGAGGTACGTGAAATGATAATGACAAAGGGACTGCGCAAGGATGAAGCACGTAAAAAGGCATTTCGTGCGTTACTGTCCGTTGTGATCGTTTTTCTGTTATTATTTTCTCTCTTCTTTTTCGCCTATTTTATGCCCGTTAAAAACGAGCATGACAAAATCGCGGAATTGCCCTCTCACGATTTGCGCCTTTTCATTGAGGAATATGCGGAAGCTCAGGACAGTGGCATGACAAGAGCGGATATCTTAACGGCGCTGAATAACGATACCTTTGTCGGAAGCCGGGGGTACAGTTATTTCTATGACGATGAGCATAGCTTGTTTATGAAGCTGGGTACGGACACGCGTTTTTGGGACAGCAGCGGAAAGGCGACTTATTCTATTGGCGAATATGCCCGGTTCCGTATGTATTACGCCGATCCCGGCGACCATTTTAGACGCGCGCTGGGTCTGGGCCCGATATATTGCTGGGTCTATGAATTATCCGACAAAAAATCGAATATAGTCGGAACGATCGCTTCGGAGCGTTATTGGTTTTTATATCAATACAGT
>JAISFB010000068.1 GCA_031263805.1 Oscillospiraceae bacterium | reverse complement strand
TGAGGTTCACGCCGACTTCGGAAGCGGCTTCCGTCTTGAAGCGGTTCAGCGCGTCACGCGCGCCGGGGTTGAGAATCGATGAGGATTTGGCCATTTTGATTCATCTCCTGAGTTTTTTTTATAAAAGACGGCGCTTGGCGCGTCTTTCGATTATATAATTGCCTGATACGGCGGTTATATTCAAGTAAAATCTGTTATTTGCTTTGAAGCCGGTAAAAAATCTTGAAAAGCGATGAAAATTATGATAAAATTCAAGCCGCGATTCGGAATAAAGCGAGGGAAAGATATTTGGACGAGATCATACGCGCCGTCGCGGGAGGCGGCTTTGTTTCTATAGCGGCGATATCCTCGCGAGGGCTTACGGAGCGGGCAAAAAACATTCATAAAGCGTCGCGCGTGTGCACGGCGGCGCTCGGCAGAGTTATGGCGGCGGCAAGCGTTTTCGGCTCCGCGATGAAAAGGGACGGAGCTTCCGTCACGGTGCGCGTAAACGGCGGCGGGCCGATAGGCACGATAATCGCGGTGTCGGACAATCTAGGCAACGTGCGCTGCTGCGCCGGGAATCCGGAAATAGAGCTGCCGATACGCCCGGACGGCAAGCTTGACGTTGGCCGCGCCGTCGGAAAAAACGGAACACTGACTGTAATACGTGACAATACGGAAAGTGAGCCGTATTCCGGCTCGACGGTGCTTGTGAGCGGCGAGATAGCGGAGGATTTTACGGCGTATCTCGCCGAAAGCGAACAGGCGGGTGCGGCCTGCGCGCTCGGCGTGCTCATCGGCGGGGATGGCGCCGTGCGCGCGGCGGGCGGCTACATCGTCTCGCTGCTGCCGGACGCGCCGGAGGACGTTATCGCGGCAGTCGAGCGCAATATCGCGGAAACGGGCTACGTCACGTCCGTGCTGGACGGAGGGAGCGCGGAGGAGCTTATTTCACGCGTTATGCGCGGGCTCGAACCGAAAATATTGAGCCGCGACGCCGTGGAATACAAATGCGGGTGCAGCCGTGAGCGCGTCGCCTCGGCGCTCGCCGGGATAGGGAAAAAAGAGCGCGAGGACATTATCGCGAAAGGGGAGGACGTCGAGGTGACGTGCCGCTTTTGCGATGCGGCGTATACATTTTCTCCGGCGGAAATAAAAAAATTAAAAATTGTGGTTGACAAGCAAAAAATCATTTAGTATAATACCCCTCGCCGCTGAAAAAGCGCGGGAGCATAGCTCAGCCGGTTAGAGCACCTGCTTTACACGCAGGGGGTCACAGGTTCGAGTCCTGTTGTTCCCACCAAGGAGCGTAACAGCTCCGGCGAGGCCCAGTAGTTCAGTTGGTTAGAACGCCAGCCTGTCACGCTGGAGGTCGACGGTTCGAGCCCGTTCTGGGTCGCCATTTTCCCTCGAAGCTGCGGTATTATCCGCAAAGCAAGTCCCCGCCGCGGGCGGACGAAACGGAGCGCAAAACGCTCCGCCGACGCCTCTGTAGCTCAGTTGGTAGAGCAGCGGACTGAAAATCCGCGTGTCGTTGGTTCGATTCCGACCGGAGGCACCATTTCCCCCGAAAAAAGCGCGGGGGATAGCATCAAAGCGCATCCCATCCCGGAAATCCCGGCAAACGCGGGCGTAGCTCATCCGGTAGAGCGCCACCTTGCCAAGGTGGAGGTAGCGAGTTCGAGCCTCGTCGCCCGCTCCAGTGTCAAGAGACACGGCAGTACAATGGTCACGCGAAAGCCATAATGTAAGCCCCTCGAATTCGCTGCCTCCACCGGTGCCGGAGGCACGTTAAATCAAACGGGGGTCCCCGCGCGGCGAGCCGCGTGGGGCGAGGAGGTAGCGAGTTCGAGCCTCGTCGCCCGCTCCGGTGTCAGAAGACACGGCAGTACAATGGTCACGCGTAAGCCGTAAGCAGTACAGACACGGCAATACAAATGGTACTAAAGTCATAACGCAACGGTGAGCGGATTGCCGCGGCGACATAGCCAAGTGGTAAGGCCAGGGTCTGCAAAACCCTCATCCCCGGTTCAAGTCCGGGTGTCGCCTCCAAAGCTCCGAGACCTCGCCCACGGGAGAGGTCTTTTTCTGTAAGTTTTTCGCCAAGAGACGCGAAAGGAATATACATTGCTATGAAAAAAACATTTGTCACACTAAGCAAGCTGCAAGAGATAGCCGGGCGGCATCCTACGCCGTTTCACCTCTATGACGAGCGCGGGATCGAGGAAAACGCCGAGCGCTTAAAAGCGGCGTTTTCGTGGAACGCCGGCTTCCGCGAGTATTTCGCGGTCAAGGCGACGCCGACGCCGGCCATACTAAAGCTTCTGCAAAAACACGGCTGCGGCGTGGACTGCGCGTCAATGACGGAGCTTATTATGAGCGAAAAATGCGGCTTTGAGGGCGGGGACATTATGTTTTCGTCCAACGACACGCCGGACGAGGAATTCGTAAAAGCCGCGCAGCTCGGCGCAATAATTAATCTCGACGACGTTACGCATATCGCCGCGCTGCGGTCGCTGACGGGCATACCGAAAAAAATATGCTGCCGTTTCAATCCGGGCGGGGCGTTCGAGATCGCGAATAAAATTATGGACAATCCCGGCGACGCGAAGTACGGAATGACGCGGGAGCAGATATTCGCGGCGTTCCGCGAGCTGAAGGCCTTGGGCGCGGAGGAATTCGGGCTGCACGCGTTTTTGGCGTCAAACACCGTCTCGAACGACTATTATCCGGTGCTCGCGGCCCAGCTTTTCCGCCTTGCCGTGGACTTAAAGCGCGCCGTCGGCGCGAACATCACGTTTATTAATCTTTCGGGCGGCGTCGGCGTGCCGTATCTGCCGGAGCAGCAGCCCAACGACATAATGGTCATCGGCGAGGGCGTGCGCCGCGTATACGAGGAGATACTCGGTCCCGCGGGAATGGACGACATCGCGATTTTCACGGAGATGGGGCGTTTTATGCTCGCGCCCTACGGCTGCCTCGTCACAAGCGCTATACGCGAGAAGCATATATATAAGGAGTATATCGGCGTTGACGCCTGCGCGTGCGACCTTATGCGCCCGGC
>JAISFB010000030.1 GCA_031263805.1 Oscillospiraceae bacterium | reverse complement strand
CGCGAAGTCCAAAAGGAGAGACGCCAGACCAATTACCCTCCTATTATGGCTTAAACAACCGGCACGGATACACCGCGATTGGCTACCGCGTCGTTTCCGTAATCTTATTGTAGCAAAGGAATGGTCATAAAAATGAATTCACCCAAGGAAGTGGCGCAGAATTATATTGCGGTCGGCGAGGCAAAGGCGAAGCTGCCGGCGGGAAGGATGACCGTTCTCGCGATACTCGCGGGGATGTTTATCGCTCTCGCCGGCGCCGGCGCGACGATAGCGTCCGTCACAGTGGCCTCGCCGTCCCTCGCAAAGCTGATGGGGGCGCTTGTTTTCCCCGTGGGGCTCGCGATGACGCTGATAGCCGGCAGCGAGCTGTTCACGGGAAATTGTCTGCTGATAATTCCCGTGTTAGAGCGCAGGGTAAAGGTATCGGATATGCTGCGCAACTGGTTTTTTGTGTACGTCGGGAATCTGATAGGCGGCTTTCTCGTCGCCGCGCTCGCAGTTTACGGCGGGACGTTCAGCCTTTTTGACAACGCGGCGGCGGGCGCTGTGATAAACACCGCCGTGGCGAAGGCTTCGCTGTCGTTCGGGGACGCGCTGCTGCGCGGGATACTTTGCAATTTCCTCGTCTGCATCGCGGTCTGGATATCGTTTGCGGCGAAGGACGTCGTCGGCAAGGTCGCGGGGCTGTTTTTGCCGATAATGCTGTTCGTGCTTTCAGGGTATGAGCACAGCGTCGCGAATATGTACTATATATCGGCGGGGCTTTTCGCGGCAAAGAACCCGGCTTACGCCGCCGCCGCGACGGCCAATCTTACAAAGCTGTCCTGGGGCTCGATGTTCGGCAGAAATCTGCTGCCCGTCACGCTCGGGAATATAATCGGCGGCGTGCTGCTCGTCGGCGTAGCTTACTGGTTCATATATCTGCGCGGCGGCGACGGCGCGAAAAAGACGGAAGCGAAGAAGAAATAGCGGCATAGGGCCGCTGCGATTGCAAATTGCGATTGGAGAATTTGGAGAAGATTGATATGCTCGTAAGACGGCTTTTATCGGTGATTTTGGCGTTCACGCTCGCTTTATCGCTGTGCGCTTCGGCGGGCGCGGCGGATGGGAGCTTTAAGTCCATAGCGCTCGGCGGACGGCACGGCGCGGCGATAACGTCCGACGGCGCGCTTTATACTTGGGGCGGAAGCGACTACGGCCAGGTCGGCGACGGAAGAAGATCGGATACGCTCTCGCCGTCGGAATCGCTTTCCCTTTCTAAAGTCGCGTCAGTATCGGCGGGAGGCGGGCATACGCTCGCGCTGCGCACTGACGGGACGCTTTGGGCGTGGGGCGACAATGTTTACGGTCAGATAGGCGACGGTACGCGCGAGGCGCGGCTCGACCCGGTTTTGATAATGGATTCCGTCGCGGATATTTCCGCGGGAGAAAGCTTCTCGCTCGCCGTCAAAACGGACGGCACGCTTTGGGCGTGGGGCGCGAATTACTACGGACAGGTCGGCGACGGCACGAGAAAGGATCAGCTTTCCCCCGTAAAAATTATGGACGGCGTGACAAAAGCCGCCGGCGGCGGACGGCATGGCCTCGCCGTCAAAACAGACGGCACGCTTTGGAGCTGGGGCTGTAACGAAAACGGACAGCTCGGCGACGGGCTGCGCGTAACGCGGCTTGAGCCGCAGCGAGTTCTATCCTCCGTGTCGGACGCGGACGCGGGCGGGGAAAGCTCACTCGCCGTCAAAACGGACGGCACGCTTTGGACGTGGGGCGACAATTCCTCCGGACAGCTCGGGGACGGCACGCGCACAACGCGGCTCGAACCGGTCAAAATAATGGATTCGGTCACGGCGGCGGCAAGCGGCGGCGCTACGCAGAGCAGCTATACGACGGTGCAGACGGATACCGATTCGGCAAGCCCGCCTCCCGCCGTGTACATACCGTTCTCGACGACGGAGGGGCACGGCCTCGCGCTTAAATCAGACGGAACGCTCTGGAGCTGGGGCTATAACGCCTACGGACAGCTCGGGGACGGCTCGCGCACGACGCGGCTGGCTCCGGCGCAGGTGCTCTCCGACGTGCGCGAGCTCGCCGCCGGAAGCGGAGCGAGCGCCGCCGTAAAAACGGACGGGACGCTTTTGGTCTGGGGGCACAACGTCTACGGACAGGTCGGCGACGGCACGCGGGAGGATAAGCTCTCCCCCGTTAAGATACTCGAAAATATCGGCGGCGGCGCCGTTTCGCCCGAAGCGCGCCCGGCGTGGCAGAAGATATTTGTAAACGGCAAGGAAACGCCCGTGGAGGCGTATGTCATCGGCGGGGCGAATTATCTGAAGGCGCGCGACGTCGCGGCGGCGCTTATGAACACCAACAAGCGCTTTTCCGCGACATTTGACGCTAAGACTATGACGGTAGTGCTCACGACGGGCAGGGAATATACCCTGAACGGCGGCGAGCTGACGCCCGGCGGCGGCCCGCCGAAAAGCACGCAGCCCTCGACGCACGGCGTATCGCTCGACGGGCGCGCCGTATATCCGCGCGGCTACGCCATCGACGACGCGAACTACTATATGCTGCGCGATTTTATGAAGCTGCTTGACGTTTACGCCGCGTATGACGCGGCCACGGACAGCGTGATAATCGACACCTCGAAAGGATACGCGGATTGAGCAAACGGTATATCCGGGAACCCGGAGCGATTTATAGAAAGCGATATAGAATATGTACAGGATCGGGATAGACGTAGGCAGCACGACGGTGAAAACCGTTGTGCTGTCGGAAACCGGGGCGCTGCTGTTCCGCGCCTATGAGAGGCACGGCTCGCGCGTGCGCCATAAGGCGGCGGAGCAGCTCCGCTCGGCGGAGAGCGTGCTGCGCGGGCGCTCGGCGGTCGTCGCCGTCACGGGCTCGGCGGGGCTCGGCGTCGCGAGGGCGTCCGGGCTGCCTTTCTCGCAGGAGGTTTACGCCACGGCGTCCGCCGTGCGGCGGCATATCCCGGATGCGGACGCGGCTATCGAGCTCGGCGGCGAGGACGCGAAGATAATCTTTTTCGGCGGCGCGCTTGAGGAACGTATGAACGGGACCTGCGCCGGCGGGACCGGCGCGTTTATCGACCAGATGGCGACGCTTATAGGGGTGTCGGCGGCGGAGCTTGACGAGCTTTCGCTCAAATACGAAAATATTTATCCGATAGCATCCCGCTGCGGCGTTTTCGCAAAGAGCGATATACAGCCGATACTCAATCAGGGCGGGAGAAAAGAGGACGTCGCGGCGTCGATTTTTCAGGCGGTGGTCGATCAGACGGTCTCGGGGCTGACGCAGGGGCGCGAGCTTACGGGAAAAATAGTGTTCCTCGGCGGGCCTTTGACGTTCCTGATGGGCTTGCGCGCGCGGTTTATTGAGACGCTTGCGCTTGATTCGGAGCATGCGGTGTTCCCCGAAAACGCGGACTGCTTCGCTGCCATCGGCGCGGCGCTGCTGGCGGACGGCGAGGCGTATACCTACGAAGCGCTGACAAGCGCGCTCGAAAGCGCCGCCGGCACGGGCGGCGCGGCCGATACGATGCCGCCGCTGTTCCGGGACGAAGCGGAATACGCGCAGTTCGCGGCGCGGCACAGCCTCGCCGCGCCGGAGAGCGTTGACGCGGAGGCTTACCGCGGAAATGCTTACCTCGGCATTGACGCCGGGAGCACGACGACAAAGCTTGCGCTGATAACCGAAACGGGCGGCCTGCTGTACAGCCATTACGGGCCGAATCTGGGCGACCCGGCGGAAATCGTGCGCGTCAAGCTGCTTGAAATCTATGAAAAATTCGGAGACCGCATTGAAATCCGCGGCTCCGCCGTCACGGGCTATGGCGAGGAGCTTATCAAAAACGCGTTCGGCGTCGATATCGGTCTCGTGGAGACTATGGCGCATCTCACCGCCGCGCGGCGCTTTGAGCCGGACGTGGATTTTATAATCGACATCGGCGGGCAGGACGTAAAATGCTTCAAGATACGCTCCGGCGCGGTGGATGGGATAATGCTCAACGAAGCCTGCTCGTCGGGCTGCGGGAGCTTTATAGAGACGTTTGCAAAGGCGCTCGGCTATCAGACCGCGGAGTTCGCGAGGCTCGGACTGCTTGCTCCGAAGCCCGTGAACCTCGGTTCGCGCTGTACGGTCTTTATGAATTCGTCGGTCAAGCAGGCGCAGAAGGACGGCGCGTCGATAGAGGACATTTCGGCGGGATTGTCTATCTCCGTCGTCAAAAACGCCGTATATAAGGTCATACGCGCGGCGTCGGCGGACGACCTTGGTAAAAAAATCGTCGCGCAGGGCGGAACGTTTTTGAACGACGCCGTGCTCCGCGCGTTCGAGCGGGAAATAGGCTGCGAGGTGCGCCGCCCGACGATAGCGGGGCTGATGGGCGCTTACGGCGCGGCGCTTACGGCGGCGCGCGCGGGGCTTTCGTCCTCGTCGCTTTTGACGCGCGAACAGCTCGGCACGTTCAGGCGCGAAGCGCGCCCTATGGTCTGCTCGGGCTGTCAGAACCGCTGCCGTATGACGATAAACACGTTCGACGGCGGGCGGAGATTCATATCCGGCAACAGGTGCTCCCGCCCCTTGGGGATAAACCCGGAGTCCGGGCAAAATATGATGCGCTGGAAATACGAAAAGCTGCGCGCGATGTCGGGCCGCGGCGCGGGCGACGGGTCGCGCGGGAAAATCGGCATCCCGTTCGGCCTGAATATGTACGAAAATCTGCCGTTCTGGTTCGAGCTTTTCACGAAGCTGGATTTTGAAATCGCGCTTTCGCCGGAGTCCTCGCGCGAGCTGTACATAAAAGGTCAGCGGACGATCCCGTCCGACACGGTCTGTTATCCCGCCAAGCTGCTGCACGGGCACGTTGAAGCGCTTCTTGACGAGGGGTGCGGCGCGATATTTTACCCGTGCCTGCCGTATAATTTTGACGAGGGCATCTCCGACAACCATTACAACTGCCCCGTCGTGGCGTATTATCCGGAGCTTTTGGCGGCTAATATGCCGCGGCTTAAATCGGCGAAATATCTTTTTCCGTATTTCGGACTGCACAACAAGAAAGGATTTCTTGTCCGCGCAGCCGAATATTTTGAGCGCGAGTTCGGCGTTCCGCCGAAGCAGACCCGCGCCGCCGCGCGCGCGGCATACGACGCATATGACGCTTTCCGCGCGGAAATCCGCGAGGAAGGCCGCCGGTGCGTCAAATACGCAGAGGAGAACGGCAAACCGATAATCGTCGCCGCAGGCCGGCCATATCACTGCGATCCTGAGATAAATCACGGGATCGACGGGCTTATCACCTCTTACGGTCTCGTCCTGCTAACGGAGGACGCCGTGTCGGAGGAGCTTGGCCGCGAACCGCGCCGCGTACTGAACCAATGGACGTATCAAGCGAGAATGTACAACGCCGCGCGCTGGGCCGCGGGACGCGACAACACGGAGCTCATCCAGCTCGTGTCCTTCGGCTGCGGCACGGACGCTATTACGGGAGACGAGGTGCGCGACATACTCGAAAAGCGCGGCGGGCTGTACACGCAGATAAAAATTGACGAGATAAGCAACCTCGGCGCCGCGCGGATCAGACTGCGCAGCCTGATAGCGGCGATGGAGGAAAGAAAGCGGGGCGGCACAAGTGGCGCGGCGTAACGGCGGCGCTGCGGGCGTCAAGGCCGGGCTGACCTATGACAAAAACGGCCGGCTTCTGTTCACAAAAGAGATGAAACGCGATTACACGCTTTTGATGCCGCAGATGCTTCCCGTGACGTTCGCGCTCCTGCGGCGGATATTTGAGCTGTACGGCTTTAAAGCTGAAATGCTTACGACGACGCACCGCGGCATCGTTGACACCGGCCTGAAATACGTACATAACGACACGTGCTATCCCGCGCTTCTCGTCATAGGGCAGCTCATCGACGCGGTTAAATCGGGGAAATACGACGACAGGAAAACGGCGTTGCTCATTTCGCAGACGGGCGGCGGCTGCCGCGCGTCAAATTACATCCACCTGCTGCGCAAGGCGCTTGAAAAGGCCGGGCTGTCACACGTGCCCGTCGTGTCGATAAACCTGTCCGGGCTTGAGAAAAACCCGGGCTTTAAGCTTGGGATACCGATTCTCCGCAGGCTTGTCACCGCGATGATATACGGCGACTTTATCACGTGGCTCGCCGGCCAGGTGAAGCCGTACGAAACCCGGCGCGGCGAGGCGGAAGCGCTTACCGAGCGCTTTACGGACGAGATCGCCAAAAGCTTCGGCGAGGGCCGCGCGATGTCGAAGCGCGATATGCGCGGGACGCTGGAGCGCATAGCGGACGCGTTCGCGAAAATAGAGACCAAAAGCATATCAAAGCCGCGCGTCGGCATCGTCGGCGAAATTTACGTTAAATTCGCTCCGCTCGGAAACAACGGTCTTGAGGAATTTTTGCTGTCCGAGGGCTGCGAGGCCGTTATTCCCGGCCTGACGGATTTTATGATATTCAAGATCGACAACCGCGCGTCGGATGTGGAGTTGTACCGCGGCTCGCGCCTGAAAAAGCTTGTGTGCGATATTTTCAAGCGGTATATCGAGGGCTTGCAGGATATGATGATCGAAACGATAGAGCGGCGCACGCCGTTCCGCCCGCCGGGGCGATTTTCGGACTTAGAGCGCCTGATACGCGGCTATCTCGGCCGCGGCAACAAAATGGGCGAGGGCTGGCTCTTAACAGCCGAAATGTTAGAACTCATACACAGCGGCGTCGACAACATCGTGTGTACGCAGCCCTTCGGCTGCCTGCCGAACCACATCGTCGGCAAAGGAATGATCCGCCGCCTGAA
>JAISFB010000183.1 GCA_031263805.1 Oscillospiraceae bacterium | reverse complement strand
TAGACGTTTGCAAACGAGATATTTTCCGCTTGAACGCCGGACGCGTCCGGCGTTTCGGATTTTGCCGTCCCGCCGCAGCCGGAGAGAATAAGGGCTGACAGCGTGATCGCCGCCGTGAGACGTCGGTTGTGCCTTTTCATTTTCATCCTCCCCTTTTCAGGTGCGGGCGCGGAGGGCGCGATAAATCGCGCCCCTACGTTGACGGCCTTATGGCCGTCAACTGATTTCGCTGACGTAAATCGCCGCGCGGCTTTGGATTATGTTTGCCGTTTCCTCGGCTGTTTTGGCGCCGGAGAAGAAGGCCTCGGCTTCCTCCGTGACGATCTTTGATATCTGCTCGTCCGACGATATCGCGGTGTTCGCGCCGGATATGGCTCGGCGCACGCGCTCCACGTCGCCCTCGGTCAGCGCGTAGTTCGCGAAAAACGGGTCCGTCATATCGATATCGTCGGGGGAGTTGAACCAATATCCGCGCCCGCCGCCGTCGGCGTCAGAGCGCATTATTTGTATGCCGTCCGTGAAGTCGCGGTCCTCGAGCGGGATCATTTCGGCCTGCGCCGCCGCGTCAAACCGGCGTTTATCCAGCGATATCCCATTCATACTGCGGATAAAGCTATCTCTGTTGGTATCCTCGTAATTTATCAGGCCGCAGATGAATTCCCAGGCGGCGTCCTTGTTCGGCGACGACTCGGCAATGGCGTAGCCGCCGTTCGACATTATGATGCTGCCGCTGGAGCCCGCCGTCGGGTAGCCTATGAGCGTCGTTTCCTCGCCGAACATGACGTCCAAATCGCGCGCCATACGGGTCACGCCGTTGTAGCTGCCCTGATTGTACAAAAGCACGCGGTCTTCGATATACGCGCTCTCCATTTCGCGCTGATATTCGAGGTACGACGACTGGTCGCTGTATATAGAGTTGTAATCTATCTCCTTCGGAAAGCGCTTGCTGAAATTCAGCATGTCGATGAATTCCTTACTGTTGAACGCGCACGTTCCCGCCGCCCAGTCCACGTAATTGTCCATCCCGAGCCACATCGCGGAGTTCAGCCAATTGGACGCCGTCATCTGGTTCAGCACGGTAGCGCCGGGGTACTTATCGGCTATCTCGGCGAGCTCCGCCGTCGTTATGCTCGTGCGGCCGCCGAATATGGACGCTTTCCCGGCGAGCGTTATCATATTGAACGTGGGCATTATCTGATATATCTTGCCGTCCTTTGACCCCAGCGTGAGGATGTTTTCAAACAGATTTTCGCGCGCGACGCCGTATTTGCCGGATTCGAGCAGCGGCGTCAGGTCCGCCAGCACGCCCTTGGATGTGTACTTCGCGGCCTGCCCCGAAAGCGCGATGATGTCCGGCGCGCGCCCGCTGAGAATATCCATATCGAGCTGTGTCTGCCCTTTTGTATAGTCGTCGTTCGTGTTGTATTCGGAATAATCCTTTACCATTATGCGCGTCGTGCGGCTGGCTTTGTTGAAGCGCGTGACGGCGGCTGTGTCGCTGTAAAGCGCGCCGAGCGTCAGCACCGTTTTGCCCTCGAGCGTCGCTGTTTTGTCCTCCGTGAGGATCGATACCGTCGTCGTGTTGCCGTTCATCCCGCCGTAGCTTATTACCGTCATAACAAAGCCGCCGCCGTCTATCGGCGCGAAATACTGGTTCCCGTCAAAGGCGAGGTCTGAGTTTATGAAATCGACGACTTTTTTGCCGGTCATCGTCGCGCCGTCCATCCCGTATAACCCGGCCTGGTATTGATAGTAGAATAAATAATCGCCGCTGCCGGGGTATACGCCGTTGAAGTAGTTCGAGCCGTTGTATTTCATCGGCGTACCAGCGGACTTCGCGGCGGGGTCTATGGGCTTGAAAACATAGCCCCAGTTTGTGCCCGTCTGTTCCTGCACCGCGTAAATGACCTCGCCGGTATTTGCTCTTGTCACGGCCTGAATGTACGACGACGACTGCTCTGATACGGAGAACGAATGCTTGCCGTCCGGCGTGTAGACGTGTATCTCCTGCGACTGTAAATATACGTTTCCGTTGGCGTCGTGCAGTATGTCCTGCACCCAGGTGTCGCCGAGCTCCCCGCCCTCCTTGGACGACAGGTCAGTGTTGAACACCTCCGTACCGTCGGGGGCGAGCTTTATCAGGCTGAACTTGTTTTCATAAATCGGGTTCAGCTCGTCCGTGTAGTCGTTGTGCGATACGGACAGCACGATGTAAACGCCGCCGTCGGCGTCCGCGTCGAAGGCGGCGATGTTCACGTAGTCGTGTACCGTGACCGGGACCTCTAAATCCACATCCGTTTGCACGTCCGGCTCTTGCTCCCAGTGCGTTTTGACGTCGCCGCCGGTGAGGTCGCAGGATATCAGAGCCTGCACCGTCGGCTGATACGACTGGTCGGTTTCGTCCTCGTCCGTCTCGTTCTCCGGCTGAGGCACATTCTTATAGCCGTTGAAATAAATGCGGTCCCCCGCGGATTTGACGCCGTTGTAGTTCACGCCGGCGAGCTCTATCGGCAGGGGCGTTTCCGTGTAGACGTTCTCGAACGCGATCTTTTCGCCGGGGGCGCCGGACGGGTTTGCGCCGGGGTTTGCCGTCCTGTTGCAGCCGGCGAGCGCGAGGGACGCGAGGGTCACCGCCGCGGCGAGACATCGGGTAAATTTGTTCATAAAAAATTTCTCCTTAACATTTGATGTTGTGCATCACCTGATTTTGTGCATCGCCCGGCTTTGTCGGGCGGTTGTTTGATTTTCATTTGCGGGCCTACGGCCCGGTCGCCCGGACGGGCGACTACGAAAACGTTTGATGTTGTGCGTAGGGGCGCGATTTATCGCGCCCTGGTGTCTGTGCCGCAATATACGGGCGGGGGCGGGCACAAGGCGCTGGTGCGGGGTGCGTGGACCGCTGGCACGTGGAACCCGGGCGCGATAAATCGCGCCCCTACGGCCCGTCGCCCCGCGAATATCAGCGCCTCAACTGCTCTCGCTGACGTAGAGAGACGCGCGGCTTTGGATTATGTTTGCGGTTTCCTCGGCGGATTTGGCGCCGGACCAGAAGGCTTGCGCTTCCTCCATAATGATGTCCAAGATTTGCTCGTCGGTCGAGAAAAGCGTGCGCGCGCCCGTTATCGCGCGCGTGGCGCGGTCAACGTCGTCCTGCGTGAGCGCGTAGTCGTCGAAGAACGGGTCGGTTTTGTCTATATCGTCGGCGGAGTAGAGTATCTGACCGGACGAGCCGCCGTCGGGGTACGGCCTTATGGTTTGCACACCGTTCTCGAAGTCACGGTCCTCGAGCGGGATCAGTTCCGCGCGCGCCTTTGCCTCGAACACGTTTTTATTGATGGACATTCCGCTGAAAATGCTGTGAGCCTCGTTGTCCGCGTCGTCGGCGTGGTTTATAATGTCGCAGATGAATTCCCACGCGATGTCTTTATTTTGCGACGCGGCTGTGATCGCGTAGCCGCTGCCGGCGGAGATCACATTTCCGTTGTCCCCTGTTGTCGGATAGCCGACGAGCGCCGATTTTTCGCCGAATATGAAGTCCATATCGTGCGCCGTGCGCGGGCCGTACACGGTATAGTTCATCAAAAGCGTACGTTCCTCGGGGAACATCGTTTCCTTATCGCGCTCGCGCTCCATATACGCCGAGGCTTCGTTCATCGCGTTGTAGTCTATCTCCATCGGGAAGCGCTTACTGAAGTTCAGCGCGTCGATGAAGTCCTGACTGTTGAACGCGCACGTGCCGGCGGCCCAGTCCACGTAAGCGTCCATCCCCAGCCACACCGCGTAGGTAAGCCACGTGCCGGACGTCATATCCTGCATTATCGCGGCGTCAGGGTGTTTATCGGCAATTTCGGCGAGCTTCGCGGTCGTTATGCCCGCGCCGTCGCCGAAGATGGATGCTTTGCCGGCGAGCGTCATTATCGTAAAGCGCGGCGTTATGTTATAAATCTTCCCGTCGGACGAGCCGGCGGTCAGGATATTCTCAAACAGGTTTTCGCGCAGCACGCCGTGCTTTCCCGAGTCGAGAAACGGCGTTAAGTCCGCGAGCGCGCCCTTTGACGCGTATTTTGTGCTTGAGCCCTGCTGTATCGAAATAATATCCGGGCCCCGAGAGCTTATTATGTCGAGGTCAAGCTGAGTCTGCCCTCTTGTGCGGTCGTCCGCCGTGTTGTATTCGGCGTAGTCTTTTACTATTATACGCGCGGTCTTGCTCGCTTTATTAAAGCGCGTGACGTCGTCGGCGCTGCCGTAAAGCACGCCGAGCGTCAGCACTGTTTTGCCCTCAAGCGTCGCGTTTTTGTCCTCCGTCAGGCGGGAGACCGCCGAGGTTCGCTCCCCTGTGCGGCCGTTATATTGGTTAGATAGCATAATAAAGCCGCCGTCGTCCGTCGGGAAAAACATCTGATCCCCGCTGAAGCTGATATCTGAGTTGACGAAATCGACGACCTTTTCACTTTCGGCGGTGTCCCGCTTCATCCCGAAAATCCCGTTTTGGTACTGATAATAGAACATATACCCGTTGTTTCCGCGGTAGCACTCGTTGAAATAATGCGCGCCGATGTATTTCACCGTGTCGCCCGCCGCGCCGGCGGCAAAGTCTATCGTCTTGAACAGATAAGCATTTCCGGCGGCCGCCGCGTCGCGCGTGATGTACATCACGTCGCCCGCGTCGGTCGCCGTCATCCGCTCGATATACGTCGCCTCCGTCAACGTGAACGCGTAGCTTCCGTCGGCTGAAAACACGTAAACGCCTTCGCCCTGCAAATAAATATTGCCGGATAAATCGTGCGTCATCGCCTGTACGTAAATGCCGTCAAGCTCGCCGTTCCCGGCCGCCGATAAATCGACATTATATATCTCCGCGCCGTCGGGGGCGAGCTTAACGAGGCTTTTTTTATCCTCGTAGACCGGGCTGCGCGCGTCCGTTTCGTCCATATGAGTGCTGTTTAACAACAGCCACACGTTGCCGGCGGCGTCCGCGTCAAAGGCCGAAAGCTGCGTCAAATCCCGAACCTTTGCCGCGCTGTCGTTCCGGAATTCAGATTCCCAGTGCGTTTTTACGTTTTCGCCGTTAAAATCGCACGAAACAACCTTAAAAAGCGCGCTGCGGACGTCCGTCCCGTCGTCCATAGTTTCCCGGTTATACTGCGTGTAGCCGCTGAAATACACGCGCTCGCCGGCTGAGACCACGCCGTTGTAGTCGATGGAGTCCAGCGCGACCGTCATCGGCGTCTCCGCGAAGACGTTCTCGAACGCGATCTGCGTCCCCGGCGTTTTGGACGCGCCGGGCGATAAGTCGCTCCCGCCCTTCTCCGCCCCGCCGCAGCCGGCGAGCGCGAGCGATAACAATATGAGCAGCGCTGTAAAACGTCCTTTTTTCATTTACGAATCCTCCAATTGAGATTTACGTTCGTGTAGGGGCGTTGCATGCAACGCCCCTACGATTCGCCTACGGCGTATTCTGCGCGTCCGCGGCGCTGCGTTCCCCGATTGCCTTTACCTTTCTTATGACCCACGGGAGGAACAGGCCGCGCCGCTTGTAGAGCTTTGCCAGCAGTATGATGACCGCGATAAGCGGAAGCGCGGCGAAAACGAGCGAGAGCAGCAGGAACACCGCTCCGCGCAGCGCTTCCTCCCGCGCCGCGTTTTCCCAATACGGCAGGGCGACGGCGTTTTTGCGCTCGACGTAGGTCCCCAAATCCCCGAGCATCGCGAGCATACTGCCGCGCGTGAAGCGGAGCGAGTTTTCTATCAGCGCCCGCTCGGCGGCGGGCACGGCGGTGAGCAAGCCTTCCACCGCCTGAATGCCGTAGCCGGAAATCGGCGTTGACAGGACAAAATCGAGCGCCGTCAGCTCGGCGGCGGGGCTTATTTTCTCCAAAAGCTCAAAGCTGGCATAGATACTGCTTTCCGCCTCGTCGCCCGAGGGCTTCTCGAACACCCCCGCGACGACGCACGGGATGCCGCCGACCTCGACGGACATACCCGCGACGTCGTAGCCGCCGAACACGCGCCACGCGGCGTTTAAGTCGAGCATCACGTAGTCCTTTGACGCTTCGCTTGTGTTGATGTATTGCCCGGAAACAAGCTTCGCCGGGTGGAAGAAGAAGAAATCGCCCATAATGCCTGTGACTGTGACGGCGGAGGAGCCGGCTTTCCCGCCCGTGACGGCGGCGCTGCCCGTGCCGGACGCCGCGTCGATCCACAGCCGCGCGCCGTCCTTCTCCGCCTCGATGCCGTCCGCGATATATTTTTCCTCAAGCCCCTGCCGCAGGCGCATCATACTCTCGTAGCCGAAGCGAGTCCCCTTAGCGAGGAACACCGAAACTTGAGAGTAGCCCATCTCGGAGGCTTTAAGGCTGCCGAGCGGCGCGGCGGACGCGGCTGTTGCTTCAATGACCGCGGTCTCGTCCGGCGTCTCCGTTTCCTCCGGCGCCGGGGTGGGAGAGGGCTTTGCTTTCGCCGCCGCGCCGCCCCAATATTCCGCCGCGCGCTGGTCGTAAAGCCCGCTTCCCGCGTAGGACGCGAGCGCGAAGAACAGCGCCGACAGCGCGAGGCTGACCGCCGCCGCGAGAATAAACGCGCGCGGCAGCGGCAGCTTCAGTTTTTTTCTAATCCCGCTCATCCGGCAAGCCTGACCTGCGTGTTTTCAAGCACGGGTTTGGAGGCTTGCGTTATGATGAACGGCGCCCACTCGTCAAACGTGCCGGAGATAGCCGTGTTCTTGCTGTCGGAATTTACGACCTCTACGTCGGCGCGCACGGCGATATACCGCGTGCCGAGCGGGGCCTGCTTCGCCTGAGCGATCAGCACGAATTTGCCGTTGGAATCCTCGCGCACGGCGTTGTTCGGGATGACATTTTCGTAGTACTGCGTCCTCGTGCCGATGGACAGCTCAAGCTGCTGGCCCGCCGTGACGTCGCCCTCTACGTCGAACTCCAAGAGCTTGTTGCGCGTGGGGTTATCCCTGTCGGTTTTTATCGCGGTGAGCGTGCAGGTTATCCCGCTGCTGCCCCACGCGTTGATATTCGCGACGTCGCCGATGCGCACGCGCTGCGCTTCCTCGTTCGTCACCGACTTGCTGAGCGTGAAGCCCTTGCCGTTTATCTCGATTTGCGCCAGCGGCTCGCCGGGCGAGGTGTTGTCGCCCGCGACCTTGCCGATGGACATTATGGCGCCGCCGTATTTCGTCGTCACCTCGCTGCCCGTTTCTTTCCCGCGCAGGCGCGTGACCTCTTCCTGCTGGTCTGATATCTCGCCGAGCATACGCTGGACTTCTATGTTGTTCAGCGAGACCTGCTTGTCGGCGGCGTCCTGCGCCACTTCTATGGCGAAAAGCTTATCTTCGAGCGCGCGTTCGGCTGTTTTTATCGCCTCGTCGGCGGCGCGGAGGGCCTGTTCGAGCGTCAGCACGACGCCGGCAGTCGTGAGACCGGCTTTTTCCTGAACTTTGGCGAGCTCTTCTTTGGCGTCAGTCTCGGCGCGCTGGAGGCTTTTTTGGGTGAGGGTTTTGGCTTTTACCTTTGTTTCAAGCTCCAGCCGCTCTTTTTTACCCGTGACGGTGATGTTTTTCGTCGCGTCGTCGTAGCGCTTCTGCGCGCTTTCGAGGGAGGTAGCCGCGTCGCTTACGCGCTGCTGCGCCAGCTCTACCTGACGGTTCAGATAATCCGTGTTGTATGTGCCGCTATTATCTATTTGGGTTTGTATGTTGCTGACTGTCGCTTTCTTCCCGACATAATTGCGTATAGAATCGCCTTTATCAGAGAGCGCCTGTATCAACGGATTTGACGTACTTGAGAGCAACGCCGCCAATTCATCCAGCACTACTAATAATGCGTCACTTTGATCAGTTCCCGTCGCATTATAATACGCGCCGTAGTTCTTTGGATACTTTGTTCCATCATTGGTTTTACCTGTATCGCTTGTGTACGCTGTGTCAAAAGCGGTCTTCAGCACCGACACAGATGCAATAATTGCCCCACTCAAATCATCTTTCGCATCAGAAAGCCTCGTTTGCAGCGCAGAGGTATCAGGTACTCCTGAGATGCCGTTTTGCGCGTTCGACCGCTCCTGCTGCGCCAATATAAGCTCGTTATCCGCAAACGACTTGTAATCCTGCGCCGCGGTGAGCGCGTCTTGGTACTTTTTCATTTCGTCCGTGAGAAGGTCAGGGTCGATGGAAACGACGATGTTCGCTATCTGGTCGTTGAGGACTTCGATCTCCGTCGTTATGGTCTTGACTTTTTCCGTCGCGGTCTCGGCGGTTTTTTCCGCCTGCTCGAGCTGCGTTGAAAATTGCTCGAGCGTTGTGCGCTTGCCGGTCGCCTCGCTTATCGCCTCCTGTAGGTCGGCGACGTCGCGCTGGTCGGTCTTGCTCGCGCCCTCGGACGGGAGGCTTATCAGGAACTTGCTGTACTCGCGCCGGAGGTTTTCAAGCGCTTTTTCGGCGGCCTTGAGCTCCGTGGAGTCCGCCGGCTCCAGCTCGAATATCGCCTGTCCGGCCTCTACCATGTCGCCGACGCGCACGAGCACTTTTTTGATCTGGCGCGTCGCGTCGATATTCACGGCCCACGTTTCGTTTGCCGTCACCGTGCCCGTCAGGCGCACGGCTGTGGATATTTCGCCGCCGTAGGCGTTTTGCCCCGACACCTCGGGTAAAGAGCGGTTTAATATAGTGTTCGAGAAAAACGTCAGCGCGAGAAGCGCCGCCAAGAATATTATCGCCGCGTTTTTCACCCACGCCCGGTTTACTGTTTTCATAGTCTTAAAAATCCCCTATCCTTTTAATCCGCCTGAGTA
>JAISFB010000132.1 GCA_031263805.1 Oscillospiraceae bacterium | reverse complement strand
ACGGCGTCCGTGTGAAAAATAACGCGGTGCCTGTGCGCCGCCGCGCACAGCTCTTTGATAGGAAGAACTGTCCCGACGACGTTGTTCGCCGTCATAACGCTTACCAAAACAGTGTCCTTACGTATTGCCGCTTCAAGCTGCGCGGGGGTGATCTGGCCGTTTTTATCCGGGTGCAGCAGCGTTATCTCATAGCCGCGGTCACGCATTTTATCAAGGGCGCGCAAGACGGCGCTGTGCTCGATCTCCGTAGAAATTATATGGCGGCCTTTGGCGATTTTTGCTTCACAGGCGCCGAAAATCGCCCAATTGTCGGCCTCCGTCCCGCCGGACGTGAAATAAATCTCGGTGCCGAGTGCGCCGAGAGCCTTCGCGACGGCGCGGCGCGCGCCCTCCAGCGTCTTTTTTGCCTCCTGACCATAGCTGTAAATGGCAGAGGGGTTCCCGAAGCTTTCGCGGAAATGCGGAAGCATCGCGGCGAGAGCTCTTTCTGACACAGGCGTTGTCGCGGAATTGTCGGCGTATATTCTTGCCATTATAAATACCTCATATTAAATCCGGCTTTGCCGGATTTAATATTCAAAATTCAAATTACGGGCTACGCCCGGTCGCGTGTCGCGTGAAAGCGCGACGTGATTGTTATCATTGCACGCGGCAGAGCCGCGTGCAATACGCGCGACTTGGCACTGTCATTATTTCAAGTGCGCCGCTGACTAAATCACCTTTGATAAGAATTCCTGTAGGCGCGGGTCGCGCGGGGCGTCGAAAATTTCTTTCGGGGGGCCGGTTTCCTTGACGCGCCCGCCGTCTATGAACATTACGCGGGAGGCGACCTCGCGCGCGAAACCCATTTCGTGCGTCACTATTACCATAGTCATCCCCGCCTCCGCGACCTCGCGTATGACGTCGAGCACCTCGCCGACCATTTCCGGATCAAGCGCCGAGGTCGGCTCGTCAAAAAGCATAACGCGCGGGTTCATCGCCAGCGCCCGGACTATCGCGACGCGCTGCTTTTGCCCTCCGGACAGCATGGCGGGGTAAGCGTCCGCCTTGTCCGTGAGCCCGATCCGCGAGAGAAGGGCGCGCGCTGCTTCTTCCGCCTCGCCCGGCGTCATTATTTTCAGCTTTACGGGGGCGAGAGTTATGTTTTTCAGCACCGTCATGTTGCCGAACAAATTAAAATGCTGGAACACCATGCCCATCCGGCGGCGGACGCTGTCCGCGTCGCATTTCGGGCCGGTTATTTCCTCGCCGTCGAACAATATACGGCCCTCGTCCGGGCGCTCTAGGAGGTTCAAACAGCGCAAAAGCGTCGATTTCCCGGAGCCGGAGGGTCCGATAACGGCGACTTTTTCTCCGGGGCGCACACGCTCCGTAACACGGTCGAGCACCGTGTTCGCGCCGAATTTCTTGACGAGTCCCTCAATGACGATCACTTTTTGCGAGCCTCCTTTCCGCGATACGCAGTATCTTCGTAATGCACATAACGAGCAGAAAATAGACGGCGGCGACGAAAAGCAGCGAAAAATAAGGCTCGGCGGTGAGCGTTCTGACGTTTTCGCCCGCTTGGGCCAGGTCTTTTACAGTCACGTAGCCGGCGACGGACGTGTCTTTTAACAGCGCGATAAGCTCGTTTCCCAGCGCGGGAAGAATATTCTTTATCGCTTGCGGCAGAACTATAAGCCGCATTGTCTTGCCCGAGGAAAGCCCGAGTGAGCGCCCGGCCTCCGTCTGCCCGATATCGACGGCGAGGATGCCCGCGCGCACGATCTCCGCGACGTAAGCCCCGGAATTTATGCCAAACGCGAGCACCGCGATCGATATTCCGTTGTCGATGAACGAGAACACGATGTAATACATAATGAGCAGCTGAACGACAATGGGCGTACCTCTGAAAACGGCAAGGTACGCCCCGCAGAGCTTGTCGAGCGCGCGAAGCTTGCCGCTTTGCGCGCTGTAAACGCGTATCATCGCGACGACCGCGCCGATAAACGTACCGATGATGACCGCGCCGAACGCGATGATAAGCGTGTTTCGCAGACCGGTAAGAAACAGCTTGTATCTGTTGCCGGTTATGAAGGTAATCGTAAATTGGCGTGTGAGCCATTCGAGCGCGGCTGTCACAGCTTCGTACGCGGTCGTCATTTGTCGTCCCCGCTGTTTATGAGACGGCGGAGTAGTCCACGACCCACTCGGCGATGCGCCCTTCGGAGGTAAGCCGCTCGATAACGGCGTTGATAGCTTCAACCAGCGCTTCGTTGCCCTTGGGAACGGCGACGCCGTATTGCTCTGAGGCAAGCGTCCCGTCGGCGTAGCGAAGCTGGGCGGCCTTGACGCCGGCGGTGTTATCGGCGATGGTTTTCGCGACGTATTCGTCCATTATGACGGCGGAAAGCCGCCCGGTGTTCAGGTCGAGCACGGCCTCCATCGCGCTGTTATACGCTTTGACGGTGACGTTTTGTCCGTCGAGCGCGCCGCCCGTTTCAAGCTCGCCTTCTATAAGAAGCTGCCCGGTGTAGCCCTTGGCGACGCCGACTGTTTGCCCGGCCAGGCCCTCGAGCGCCGGGACCTCGGCGGCCTCGGGAAGGATCAGATACTGCACGGAGTCGATATACGGAATGGAGAAGTCCACGCTCTCGCGGCGCTCCTCCGTGATAGTGAAGCCGGAGATGGCGACGTCGCCCCTGCCGCCCTTCAGAGCCATAAGTATGGAATCGAAGCTTGCCGACCGGACGTCAATGGTCGCGCCAAGCTCCGCGGCGATTTCTTCCGCAAGAGCGATGTCCACGCCGACGATGGCTTCGTCGTCGCCGATGTATTCAAACGGCGCGAAGTTTGGGTCTGTGTAAACGACGAGAGTTCCGGAATTCTTGATGTCGTCGAGTTTTCCGCCGGACGCCGCGTCCGGCGTTTGATCGCCCGCCGTAACGTCGGGCGGAGGGGACTGGTTCTCGGACGGCGTCTTTTCGCCGCAGCCGACGGCGGCAAAAACGAGCGCGAAAACGAGCGTGAGCGCGAGGGCAAGCTTCAGGGACTTTTTCATTGTGCGTTCCTCTTTCCTATATAGTATTATTTTTTGATTTGTGCGCGGCTCCATTATACATAACATTTCCGCGCGTGTCAATCCTTCCGGAGCGCCGCCGTCTATACGCTTACAGACAATTATTTTTTCAATTCATCCTTGCTTTTTGCCCGGATATATGGTATAAAACTTTTTACGCCCGCATACGCCGGACGGGCGGCGATCCGTCGGACGATGCGGCAGAGCGCGACGGATACGCGACAGATAAAGGATAAATTAAGGACAAACATAATATATGGAAGCACGAAGCATAGCGATTGACGGTTCCTCCGGGGCGGGGAAATCTACCCTCGCGAGATTGGCGGCAAAGAAGCTCGGGATGATATACGCGGATACGGGCGCGCTGTACCGTGCCGTAGGGCTGTGCGCGCTGCGCCGCGGGGTAAGCTCTAAGGACGCCCGGAGCGTCGGCGCCCTGCTGCCGGAAATCGAGCTTGAAATGATATATGACGGCGCGGGCGCCCAGCGTATGCTCCTGTGCGGCGAGGACGTTACGGACGAGATACGCGCGCCGGAGGCGTCGATCTACGCTTCCGACGTGTCCGCGTTTCCGGAGGTGCGCGCGTTTTTATTGCAGACCCAGCGCGATATGGCCGCCCGGCGCGACGTGATAATGGACGGCCGGGACATCGGCACGGTCGTGCTGCCGAACGCCGGAGTGAAAATTTTTCTGACGGCGCAGCCCGAAATACGCGCCCGCAGGCGTTATGACGAGCTTGTCGCGTCCGGGCGCGACGTGACCTACGCCGACGTGCTGCGCGATATAAATTACCGCGACGCCAACGATTCCTCGCGCGCCTCGGCGCCGCTGAGGGCGGCGCCGGACTCGATAGTTTTCGACACGTCCGCCATCGGCTTGGAGGAGAGCTTTTTCAGGCTGCTTGAGATCATAAGCGAAAGGCTGTGCGTTAAAAATGACGCCGCAGTTTAAGCTGTACCGCATACAGTTCCCGGTGCTGAGCTGGATACTGCTGCGTTTTATGCTCCGGGTAAGGCTCACGGGGCTCGAAAATATTCCGAAGGACGGAGCGTTTATCGTCACGGCGGAGCATAGCAGTAATTTTGACCCGTTTATAATGATGTACGTTTTCGGCAAGAATCATCACATACATATTCTTACGAAAGCGGAGGCGTACCGCGTTCCGCTGATAGGCGCCGTTCTGCGCGGCGTGGGAATGATATGCGTGGACAGGAGCACAAACGATATTTCCGCGGTCAGGCAGTCGCTTGAATATCTGAAGCGCGGCGAAAAGCTCGGAATTTTTCCGGAGGGGCGGCGCATACGCGAGGGCGAAGCAGCCGACGCGAAGCTCGGAGCCGTTCGGTTCGCGTCAGCCACGGGCGCGCCGATATTGCCTATGTATATCCCAAAGAAAAAGCGGCTGTTCCGCAGGACTCCTATAGTTATCGGAGAACCGTATTTCGTAAATCCGGAACGGCGCCGGCTGACGGCGGAGGAATATCGCCCGCTGGCGGCTGAGGTGATGGAGAGGATACGGAGCCTGAAACCGTGAAAACAGCCGTGAAAATCATTACGGCGGAGTCGGCGGGCTTTTGCTTCGGCGTAGAGCGCGCCGTCGGGCTGTGCGAGGCGGCCGCCCGGCGGGAGGGCGAGTGTTTTACGCTCGGCCCGCTGATACACAATAAGCGCGTGACGGAGGCCCTGCGGGAGCAGGGGATAACGCAGGCCGGGGAGGTTTCGGAGATCCCGGAAAACGCCGCGGTCGTTATACGCTCGCACGGCGTCGGACGCGCCGACCACGAGGCGCTGCGCGCGAAAAACGCAAAGCTCATCGACGCGACCTGTCCGTTCGTCGCCAAAATTCACGGCATTGTCGCGGAAGCGGAGCGCGAGGGGCGTCTGCCCGTTATAATAGGCGAGCGCGAGCACGCGGAGGTTAAGGCGATAGCCGGCTGGTGCGGCGACTGCCGCGTGTTCGAGACGGCGGAGGAAATGCTGTGCCGGATGCGCGGCGAAGCCCCGGACGACGATAAAAAACCGCTCGCCGTGGTCTTTCAGACGACGTCGCCGAGGGAAATTTTCGATTCCGTGTCCGAAGCGCTAAAAAAAGAGTGTACAAATTATAAAATCTTTGATACAATATGCGACGCGACTGACCGTCGTCAAAGAGAGGCCGTGGAGCTCGCTCGCGTATGCGATGTTTTTATCGTCATAGGCGACCGGGGCTCAGCGAACAGCCGCCGTCTTGCGGAGCTCGCGGGGGCGGAGTGCCCGCGCGTTTTGTTCATTGAAGGCGCGGACGAGCTCAATTTGCGAGGGTTCGGACCGGGGGATGCCGCGGGGTACACCGTTGGCATCACGGCGGGGGCGTCAACCCCGGCGCGCATTATTAAGGAGGTCACCCAAAAGATGTTTGAAGAAACCGAAGTCAGAACCGACGAAATCTCCGCCGGAGCCGCGGGCGATACGCCCGTCGAAGCGGTCACGGAGGAGGCGGTTCCTGAGGAAGCTGCGCGGCAAGAGACAGCTTTCGAGGGGGGCGTTTACGGCGTTCCCGCCGAAGCGTCCTCGGAACAGTCGGCGCCGCCGGAGGCGTCGGTCTCCGACGAGACCGTTCCGGAAGAGACAGCTCCGGAGGAACCGGATTCTGAGGCGGCGGCTCCGGATGCGGCGGAGCAGGAGCAGCCGCCGGAGCAAGAGCCGCAGCCGGAGGAGCCGCAGCCGACGTATGAAGAAATGCTCCTGAATTCGATAAGGACCTTCCGCACGGGCGACAGGGTTTTCGGGGTCATCGCCGCCATCACGCCGACGGAGGTCACGATAGACCTCGGCATAAAGCAGTCGGGATATATCCCGACGTCGGAGCTGCTGGAGGATATTTTTGCCGACGCCGACGGAGCCGCGAAGATCGACGTGGAGATCGGAGAGACCGTCGAGGCCGTCGTCACCCGCGTGAACGACGAGGATGGCACCGTACAGCTTTCGCGCCGCCGTCTCGCCGTCGTGCGTACCTGGATAGAGCTTGAGGAGGCGATGAGAAGCGGGACGATCGTCGAGGGAAAGGTCTCCGACGCGAACCGCGGGGGCGTTCTCGTATTGGTGAAGGGCGTCAGGATATTTGTCCCGGCGGCGCGCACGGGTCTGCCCCGCGGCGCGGCTATGACGGAGCTGCTGAAAAAGCAGGCCCGTCTGATCGTCACCGACGTTGACAGAGAGCGCGGACGGGTCGTCGGCTCGATATACGCCGCGACCAAGGAGGAGCGCCGGCTCAATAAGGAAAGGATCTGGAACGAGATGGAGCCCGGCAAGCGCTACCGCGGCGTCGTCAGGGCGATCAAGCCCTACGGCGCGTTCGTCGATATCGGCGGCGTGGACGGTATGGTACACGTTTCGGAGCTGTCGTGGTCGCGCATCTCAAAGCCGTCCGACGTGCTTTCGGTCGGGGACGAGGTGGACGTTTACATCATTTCGGCGGATAAGGAGACAAAGAGGATATCCCTCGGCTACAAGGATCAAGCCGAAAATCCGTGGCTCAAGCTTACGGAGAGGTATCAGATCGGGGACGTCATCGAGGTGAAAATCACGGGACTTGCGCATTTCGGGGCGTTCGCCGAAATATTGCCAGGTATCAACGGGCTCATACATATTTCGCAGCTTTCCGATTACCGGATAGAAAATCCGAAGGAAGCGGTTTCCGTGGGCGACAGGGTAAACGTAAAGATAACCGGTATCGACGGCGAGAGAAAAAGGGTGTCCCTTTCGATCCGGGCGCTGCCGGAGGACGAGCGCAAGCCGCAGCCGGACGCCGACGAACCGCAAGAAGCAGAAGAGCCGCAGGAAGCACAAGAGCTGCAAGAGGCACAAGAGCCGCAAGCGATGCAAGAACCGCAGGAAACACAGGAGTCGCAAGAGCCCGAGGCCGCGGAAGCTGTTTCCGAGGCTGCGGAAATCACGGCGGAGCCCGAAGCTCCGGAAGCTCCTGCCGAGCCGGAAGAAGCCCCGGCCGAGCCGCAAGAAGCCCCGGCAGAGCCGCAAGAAGCCCCGGCAGAGCCGGAGAAAACCCCCGCGGAATCCCCGGACGCCGAGCCTCCGGCGGAGCCTGAAGCCGGAGAATCCGTTGAGTCGTAAGCTGCGCCGGCTGACGCCGACTTTGCGCGCGCTTTACGGCAAATTAAAATTTTTTGCGATAAAATTTAAAAAAACCTTGCCATTTCCATACCTTTTGGTGTATAATTACATCGTAGAGGCGAAGAGGAGCGGCTGCGGCGCAGCGCAACGAAAGGAATGGTCGGTCAAAATATGTTCAGTATAGGCGATATGATCGCGCACCCCCTGCACGGCGCGGGGGTGATAGACGGGATCGAGGAACGCAAGATCAACGGTTGCGTAAAGCGGTATTATATATTAAAGCTCCCGACGGGCGGGATGGTCGTGATGATCCCGATGGATAACTGCGACGCCATCGGGGTGCGCCCCATAGTCGCGGCGGAGGCGGCGGAAGCGCTTATAAACTCAATGAACGAGCTTGACGCGGATATGACGTCAAACTGGAACAGGCGCTACCGTGAGAATATGCTGAGAATAAAAAGCGGCGATTTGTTCGAGGTCGCGCGCGTCGTAAAGGGTCTTATGGCGCGCGACGCCGAAAGAGGGCTTTCCACGGGAGAGCGGAAAATGCTCCATTCGGCAAAGCAGATACTCATATCGGAAATAGCGCTGTCGCAGAAAAAAAGCTCCGAAGAGGTGGAGCTGCGCATAGACGCGGCGTTCGCGTAACGCG
>JAISFB010000091.1 GCA_031263805.1 Oscillospiraceae bacterium | reverse complement strand
GTGGTGACCCGTAGGAGAATCGAACTCCTGTTACCGCCGTGAAAGGGCGGTGTCTTAACCGCTTGACCAACGGGCCGCGTGGTGGCGGTAACTGGACTTGAACCAGTGACACCACGGGTATGAACCGTGTGCTCTAGCCAACTGAGCTATACCGCCGGATTTCTCCACAGCTCATATTATAAAGCATCCCCGGCGCGCTGTCAACAGCTTTAGAGACGATTTTTTGCGCTTCTCAAATTTCGCCGTTGACAGGCTGCTCGTCGCCGGCCGGCGTCGCGGGCGGGGGCGTCGGTTCGTAGACGGTTTCCGAAGGCGGAGCCGGCGTTTCGGTCTCCGCGGGCGGCGGCGTCTCTATAGGCGGCGACGGCGACGCATCTACGGGAGTCGGAGTTTCGACGGGCGTTCCGCTCACCTCCGGCGGGGCGTATGGGTTATCGGTCGGCTCGGGGAGCGCCGTCGGCGGAGCTTCGGTCTCCGCGGGGTCTTGGGGCGTTTCGCCGGGGCCGCCGATCTCCGGGGTCTCTACGGTCGGGAGAGTGCCGACGGGCACGAGTATTATTCTGTTTTGAGCGTTGTATGTGCTGCGCGACACGTATTCCTTGCCGAGCAGCGTGTCGTTTTCGTCATAGCGGTATTTGTAGGTATCGACGACGTAGCCGTAATGCCCCGCGGTATCTACCTTAGTCGCGCCGGGCTCTATCGATTCGTCCTCGATCTCCACGGTCTTATAGTCCTTAGTGCTGATAGTCTCGGACTCTATTTTCACATAGCCCCCGTCGAGCTTTGTGCCGATGAGCTTGACGGACAGCGTGCGCCCGCTTACCGTCGTCTCGACGCGCAGAGGGTAATCCGTGCTGTTTTTGAATTTGAAATCCGTCGTGCCCCAGTTTACCGTGGCATCGTTGCCGACGGGCAGATACGTCACGATGAATTGGTGATTCCGCCTGTCGGTCACCGCGAGGTCGGCGTGCAGAACGCAGTCGTATATCGTCGAGGACACTTGACAAATCCCGCCGCCTATCTCCTGCACCGTCCGGCCGCCTACATACGCTCCGGCGGATTTATAGCCCCCGGCCGCCGTGCGCTCTCCGACTATGCCGTTATACGAAAATTCTTCCCCGGGGCCGAGGACCGTGCCGTTTATCGCCTCGGAGGCGAGCGTGATATTCGTAAGGCGGTTCGACGAGCCGTCTATATACGTTTCGCGCTCGGCAAGGACGTCGCGGAAAAGCGTCCCGCGGAGCATTTCGCTCGTCATTTCCGGCTCTGTGATTATCAGCGGGATGCTGACCGTCTCTCCGGTTTCCGCGAGGGCTATCGCGTTTTTCGCCGCGTCAACGTCAAAGCTTACGCCGCGGACGCTTTCGGTGACTGTTTTAGATTCCGCGTCGTATTTCGCCGAAACGGGCTCGGTTTTCACGGTGTTGTAGAGCGAAACGAGGTCTACGCCTCCGGAATCATCCGTTTCGGGCGGCAAATTATATTCCGCTGTGACGGACGCCTCCTCCTCGACGGCCTTGTAGAGCGTATCGACGACAAGCTCGTAAACGGCTTCCTCGTCGGCGAGCGCCGCGCCGGAGCCCTTTAATATCTCGATCCTGTCCTCAAGCACGGAGAACGAGCCGCCGGACAGCGCGCCGTTTAAGTCCTTCACGACGGGGGATACCCTGCCGCGCACGGCGGCCTCGTCAAGCTCTCCCAAATCGGCGGCGTTCAGCTCGGTTTTCGCTCCGAGCGCCCCGGCGACATATTTATACGCGGCTGAGAAAATACCGCCCGAGCGGCCGTAGCCGTAGGCTCTGCCGGCGGCAAGCGCGGCGTCCGGGCGCAGCCCGGCTTCTTCGGCGTCAATGGCGATTTTTTCGCCGTTGGGCAGACTCACCTCAGCGCGCACGACGCCGGATGCGGATTCATAGCCGCCCGCGCGCAGGGCTTCGGCGGCGGCGCTTTCCGAAAGACCGCCGAGGGCGACGCCGCCCACATATACGTTCGGAAAGACGGCGTCCGACGTTTTGGCGAGCGCCGCTCCGGTCAGAGCGGCGGCCAGCGCGACCCCGGCGACTGCGACCGTGACGATCAGCGGAGCGCGTTTCTTTTTTGCCTTTTTATTGGTACGCGGCGCGAGGTGCGCCGGAGTTTTTTCAGCTTTGCCGTTCATTTCTTTAATCCTTTCGGAGCCTTATAAGCCAGACGATATTGTATATCCGCTCGGGGGAAAATTCAAATTACATATTGATTACGTTTGTATACAGCGGCTGTAATAATTCCCGCAGACGCGTCAATACGTCCTGCCGGTCACCGCGCGCTCGCGGCCGAAAAGCGTAGCTTGCCCGTCGTCCTGCGTCGGAGCCGTCTGCCAGGGGCGCACGGTTTCAGTGCGCTCGCGGGTGTGCGCGTCGAGTATTTCGCCGATCAGGGTGTTCGACAGCAAAAAGCCTTCCGGCGTGAAGCGCCAGCGCCCGTCGCGCTCAGTAGCCCAGCCGCGTTCGGAATACGACGCCAAAAGCTCCAGCACGCGCTTCATCCCGCATCTGTATATCGAGTAATATTCATCCTCCGATATACCCTCCGTGGTGCGCAGGCGGAGCATCAGGTACTCGGCGGCGAGGTCAAAGCCCGCTATCTCCTCACGCGTCTCGACGACTCCGCCTCCGGACTCCACGCCCTCCATATATCTGTCGATATCCGAAAACAAGGCGTACCGCACGGAGCCGACGTAAGAATGCGCCGACGCGCCGAAGCCGATATATTCCCCGCCCGTCCAATATTTTATATTGTGGCGGCAGACGGCGCCGCGCCGGGCGAAATTCGACACCTCGTATTGCTTGTAGCCGAAGCGCGAGAGCGCATCCACGGCGTACAGGTACATATCCGCCTGCCTGTCGTCGTCGGGAATGAACGGCGAATCGCGGAATATGTAAAACGGCGTGCCCTCCTCGATTTTCAGACCGTAGCAAGATATATGGTCCGGGCCGAGCGCCATCGCGCGCAGCAGCGAATCCGACCATTCCTCAGCGTTTTGCCCGGGCAGGCCGTACATCATATCAAGGCTGACGCCCTTGAAGCCGGCGGCGCGCACCGCGGCAACGGCGTCCTCCGCGTCCTTGAAGCTGTGCGCCCTGCCGAGCCCGCGCAGAGCCTTGTCGTCGGCGGACTGCACACCGAGCGACACCCTGTTGAAGCCCGCGCGGCGCAGACGCGTGAAGTCTCCGCGCTCTACGCTTTCCGGGTTTGCTTCAAGCGTTATTTCAGCGTCTAACGAAACGTGCCCGCGCCGTTTCAGCTCGTCAAGCACCGCGATAAGCCTCGCGGCGCCGAAGCGCGACGGAGTCCCGCCGCCGAAATACACCGAATCTATCACATAACCGTCGAGCTGCGGGGAATACTCCCTGATGTGCCGCAGCAGCGCCGATAAATACCGCGCCATATCGCCGTCGCGCCCCGCGGTCGAATAAAAATCGCAGTACAGGCAGCGCGAGCGGCAGAACGGTATGTGAATATAAACGCCAAGCTTCTTTTCCATATCCCTGACTCAAACGCCTCTTTTTCAATCTGAATATTTCGCTGAGAATTTTTCGGGCGGCACGAGCTCCGCGAGCTCGGTCAAAATCTCGTCCATCCCGTCCGCCGGAGAATATTCCGGCTTCCGCCCGCCGGCGGCGCGGTATTTTAGTCCCGGGCCCGGCGAGGGCAGCGACACGAGTACGCTTGCGCCCACCCCGGCGCGCGATTCCAAAACAGCGCCTCCGCCGTGCATCCTCGCTATCGACTGCACGACGGACAGACCCATACCGGCGCCGCGCCCGACGCTCCGAAAAGAATCCCTCGCCCTGTAGCGCGCCCATACGTCATATCCGACGCCCTCGGGGAAGCCGCCGCCGTCGTCCGTGACGCTTATCAGCGTCCTCCCCCCCGCCTTGCCGACGGAAAGGTGTACGGACGTTCCCTCCGGAGTGAACGCGAAGGCGTTGCCGATAAGGCAGAGCAGCATACGCTCGATCAGTCTCTTATCCCCATAAAAAGCCGACGCGCCCGCCGCCGAGGAGAACGTGAGCCGCCCGTCAGACAAGTCGAGAGCGAGCGCGACGTCCCGAGTCAGATCACGGCACACGCGAACAATATCAAAATACGCGCGCTCGGGCAGCGCGGAGCCGCTTTCCGCGAGAAACACAAACGCGTCGAGATGGTTCAGCGCGCGCGCCATACCGAATATCCCGCGGCGCATCGCGCTGGCGTACTCGGAGGAGTCTTTGACGCCGCAAAGCCCGTCTTGCTCAAGCATACGGTCAGACGCCAGCTTCAGCAGCGCGAGCGGCCCGCGCAACGCCGCCGCCGCGGACGCGACGATGTCGGACGCGTCCGCCGGATTTGCCGGGCGCTCAGGCGTGAACGTGCAGACCGTCATTTCATCAAGCGGCGCACAGGAAACCATATACCGCTCTCCGTCAACGGACATTTCCGTCAAAAACGCCTCCGGCGGATCGGAAGCCGCGTACTCCGGGATCAAATCGGCGAGCCCGCGGCGCGCGAGGACGGGCGTTTGCCGCGCCGCGGCGTTGCGGTAAATTATCTCGCCGCCGCGCGCCGCGACGACGGGCTCACTGAGGACTTCAAAAAGCGAGGACAGCTGCATTCCGCAAGCTCCTTTCGTTCGGCTGAGTTATCGGCCGGGCT
>JAISFB010000086.1 GCA_031263805.1 Oscillospiraceae bacterium | reverse complement strand
CTCTCGGGGGCTATGCTCCTTATGATGCTCGCGGCGATCTTCATTACGAACCGTATACTGACCCGGCGCGTCCTGAACAGCGTCACAACGCCGCTCGACACGCTGTCCTACGGCGTGGAGCAGATAAAAAGCGGCCGGCTGTCGTTCCGGCTGGATTATCTCGGACAGGACGAGTTCAGCCCGGTCTGCGCGGCGTTCAACGAAATGGCGGAGCGTCTGCAAAGCTCTGAGGAATCGCGCCTGCTCGACGAGAACAGCCGCCGCGAGCTGATCGCCGGGATATCCCACGACCTCCGCACGCCGCTGACCTCCGTCAAGGCGTACATCGAGGGACTCGAAAAGGGCGTCGCCGCGACGCCCGGGCAGCAGATAAAATACCTGAAAATCATCAAAAGCAAAACGGAGGACTTGGAGGGGCTCATCAACAGGCTGTTCCTGTTTGCGAAGCTGGATACAAGCGATTTTCCGGTGCGCTTAGAGCGCGTCAGTATCGGCGCCGAGCTCGCCGGAACGCTGAGCTCGCTTTCCGAGGAATACGCCCAAAAGGGGCTGCGGCTGCGTGCCGCATCTCCGCTGCCGGATGCCTTTGTTGATATCGACCGGGCGCTTTTTCAAAATGTGCTTTTGAACATTTTAGAGAACAGCGCGAAATACAAATCGGCGGAGACCGGCATGGTAAGCATCTCGTGCGCGCCGGAAAACGACCGCGTAAAAATACGCCTCGCGGACAACGGCCTCGGCGTGCCGGACGACGCGCTGGACAAGCTCTTCGACGTATTTTTCCGCGCCGATAAATCGAGGGGCGAAGCCGGCAACGGTCTCGGCCTCGCCATCAGCGCGAAGATCATACGGCGTATGAACGGCGAAATAAGCGCGGAGTCCGTGAACGGCGGCGGCCTCGCGATAATCATATCTCTGCCGGCGGCGCCGGACTAAAGCTTTATGCGACAGGAGACCCGTAAATGAAACAGATACTTCTCATCGAGGACGACGCGGCGATATCGGAAATAGAGCGCGACTTTCTTGAAATCAGCGGTTTCGGCGTCACGATCGCCGAGGACGGGATCCGCGGGACCGAACGCGCGCTTGAGGGCGGATACGACCTCATCCTGCTCGACCTTATGCTGCCGGGCCGAAGCGGGTACGACGTTTGCAAAGCGATACGCGCGAAGACGGACGTCCCTATCCTGATGGTCACGGCGCTTATCGAGGACACGGACAAGGTGCGCGGCCTCGGCCTCGGCGCGGACGACTATATCGCAAAGCCGTTTTCGCCGACGGAGCTCGTCGCGCGGGTAAAGGCCAATATCGCCCAATACGAGCGGTTAAAAGGCATTTCGGATAATGCGCGCGAGCTGAACTTCGGCGACCTGCGCATCAACGCCCGAGCCCGCCGCGCGTATGTGAACGGCGCGGAGGTCGAGCTGAAAAACAAAGAATACGAGCTGCTGTATTTTCTCGCGTCCAACGCCGAGATCGTATTCAGCAAAGAGCATATATACGAGCGCATTTGGGGTATGGACGCTTACGGCGATACAAAAACTGTTGCCGTACATATTGGCAGACTGCGGGAAAAAATTGAGAAAAACCCCGAAAACCCCAAGCATATTCAGACGGTTTGGGGCGCGGGATATAGATTTAAGGCATAAGTAAAATTTAATATTTTTATAATAACTGTAATTTTCAAATTAACGCTTTATCAAAAATCGAATGGAGGAATTTTCAAAGGGGAAGCTTTTTACCGCCGGATATCGGACGTTACGCGGACTATTTTAGTGAACGCTTCGAATACGGCGCCGTTTGAAATTTTATATCAAAAAAGAAACACGGCAAGCGCCCATATGCCGCTCGCGGCGAGCGCTCCGGCTACGGCCCACAGCACCGCGCGCAAGCGATTGCGTCTGTGATCGCGCCTGTTTTCATATACGAAGCTGTCGGCGACGGCGCGCGCCTGCGCTATTATATCATCGCCGGAAAATCCGTCGCCGCAGCCCTCCTTCAAAAAGAAAACCGCTTCCTCAAAAAGCCGCTTGTCGGGCGGCTTCACCACTATCACGCGCCGCGTCACGCCTTTGACCAAAATAACCACTCCCTGCATATCCGTTTCGGGTATTTTCGCCTTGTACGCGCGATATTAAACACGCGGAGCGCGGAATATTATACGCGCGGAGCGCAGAATATTAACGCGCGTAGCGCACTTGCCGCCGCTATTCCCTCCGCGCTATTTTTACCGCTATCGCGGTCACGTCGTCGTCCGGGCCGCGCGCGCGCGCGGCTTCCGCGATTTCAAGCGAAAGCGCGCGCGGGTCGTCTCCGCCGTAATCTGATATAAGCTGCATAAGCCCGCCGTCGTCTTCGCCGTCAAAGGCGCCGTCGGATACGACTACCGCGAACATTCCGGGCGAAAGCGTGTCTTGGGCGCTGTAAGGCGCGTCGTCCGGCGGAGCGCCGAGACCCGCCGCAAGGCTGTGTCCGCGCACGCGCTTTACGTTCACGCCGGATTTTATGTAAGTCGGCGCGGCGCCGTATTTATAAAGCGTCATATCGCCGGAAAACAGATTTACGCACATCATATCGACCGTGGCGCAGCCCGTTTCGTCCTCGCCGCGCAGCAGCATTATACCGTTTAGCATACGCAGCGCCGTTTCCGGCGCGACGCCGGAGCGCAGAAAACGCTCAAGTATCCGCACGGAATCGGAGCTCAGCCGCGCCGCCGGCTCTCCGGAGCCCATCCCGTCCGACAGCAAAATGTGCAGCACACCCTCGTCCGTCTTGAAATACGCGCCCGTATCGCCGCAGACGTCCCCCTCTCGGCGGCTCATCCGCGCGACGCCGACGCTTGCGCAAAGCGGCTCCGCCTCCAGCAGCAGCAAGCCGTTAGAGCGCGGGCGGCCTTCCGGCGAACACAGGCGCACGCCGAGCACGACGGATAATTTATCAAGCATATCCCGGTCGCGCCGGAACGCGTTTATCTCCGCGCCCGATATTTCGGCGTGCAATCTCCCGCCCTTGTCGCGGAACACGGCGACGTCCGCCGTGAGCCCGAGGCTCCGCAGATATTTCCGAGTCTT
>JAISFB010000043.1 GCA_031263805.1 Oscillospiraceae bacterium | reverse complement strand
GGCGTATTCGGCGGCAAAAAGCGAATCGCGGCGGTTTTTCAGCTCGCCCCCGAAATCCTTCGCCAGCCCGACGGCGAGGTCCACGATGCTCCCCAGCCCCTCGCCGAGGCCGAAGGCGTCGCCCGACGCGGCTATATTGTTCGTCGTCACGCCCTCCGCGGTCTGCTCCTCGTTCGCCTTGTCCTTTCCCATGCTCATATATTCCTTGTATTTGCTGTCCCCGGCCGCCTTGTTGTCGGTCTTCCCGTCGGCGAATTTTGATTCCATCCAGCCGTACATCGCGTTTTGCGGCGCTCTCAGGTCCGGTGCGTTCGTCGCGTTGAGAACTACCGTGACGGCGGGGTCCGCCGCCGGGGTAAAGCTGAAGGACGAATCCGTATATGAATCCAGCTCGCTTTTCGTCTGCTTGATCGACGCCGCCCTTATCCCGGACGCGCTTTTCGCCGTCGCCGCGTCGGTGATGTCCTTTATTTTCCGGCTGCCGTACTTCATTTCGTCCAGCTCCGCTATGAGGCCGTCGTATAGGGCCTTCATATCCGTGACGCGCGTTTTCAGCTCGTCAATGCCGGCCTCCGAAATTTCGTCCGGGCCGAGCTGCCGGCCGGCCTCCGTGTCTCCGTTTTTGATATCCGTTATCTCCCGGGTGTCCGTCTCGCCCATTTCCGTCACGGAGACGCCCGCCTCGTCCTCCCAGACGCCAAACGCGCTTTTATATTCTCTGAGCTCGCCTTTCAGGCCGTTCAGTGTTCCGGCGACGCCGTCAAGCTTGTCGCTGAACGCCTTCAGGCTCGCCCTGTCGGAGCTTATCTCGCTGTAAATATCCATTACCGTGCGGTTTACCGTTTTGCCGTCTATGCGGTGCACGGCGGGGTCTATCGCCTCTTTGTTTTCCCTCGCCGTCGATATCCGCTGCATTATCGCGATGTATTTCAGATACTTATCGGAGGAGCTTTCGTTGCCCGCGGATGAGAGCACGGAGTAATAAATGTCCGTCACCTGCGAATATAACGTCTGATAATGCTCGTAATACAACTTTTCGGAGTCCGCGCCGTCGTAGCCCGCGTAGGACGTCCCGCTCAGCGTCAAACCGTTAGACGTGTCGTAAATGCCCTCCGCCGCAGCCTCGCTCAGGTATGAAAAGGCGTTTTCGAGCTTCATAAAATACGTCAGCAGATCGCTCGAAGCCGAATCCAGCGCGCTCTGCCTGAGAATTACGGCGTTGTAGTTTTGCGCCCAGTATTGAATGTCGTATATTTCGCTGTTGTACTCCGGGAACGCGTTTTCAAGCTGCGTTTTCGCGTTTTTGTACGACGTTATCGCCCGCGCCGTGTTCGTGATCAGGCTTCGCAGCTGACCCATGCTTGCCATTGTCTCCCCGTCAAAGTCGTCGGCGTAAAAATCCGACAGGCGGTACACCGTTTTTCGGACCTCGCTTATCGAGCCCGTGTTGAACAGGTCCTTTACAAACGCCTCGTGCAGCTTTTTGAACTTTTCCCGGTACGAGTTCAGGTGGGCGGCAATATCTCGGAGCTTCGCTTCCGACGGCAAGAGATCCTGATACGCCTTCAGCTTCACATAGATGCCGTAGGATTTTTCCATAAGCGCGTTTTCCGCCTCGTAATACTCGCGCTTTTTCTCGGCGAGCTCTTGGTCGTCCTTTGCGTGCTCCAGCGCGGAGCTGTTGTCGCCCAGCTCTTTCAGGAAATTCGATGTGATGTTTATCGGCGCGCGGTATTTCATAAACTCGACGAGCTGGTCCTTGACGACCGTCGGGTTGGCGAGGTCGGCGTCCGCGACGGGCGTGATCACTTCCGCAAGGTCGGTTTTTATCTCGGTTTGCAGCAGGTCCGCGACGTCGTCCCCGCCCGCCAGGGCCTTTATGCTCGAAATAAGCGTTTTCGATTCCTCGTCGCTTAGCCCCTGCGATTTCAGCATACGGGCGAAATACCCGGCGGAGCTCTCGTAAAACTCCTCGATATTCTGGCAGGAGGCGACGAGGCCGTAATAGTCGTTCAGGTCAAAATCGTAATGGGTCAGCAGGGAATTGAGCGCCAAGTCCCCGGCGGATTCCACAAGGTTTTTCGCCAGCCTGACGCGGCTCAAATCCACAAACAGCGACGTAAACGCGATGCACGGCACCAGGACTATCGACAGAAAAACCGATATAGCCCCCCGCGACGCGCCGCGGCTCCGGCGGCTCATATGCGGGCGGGGGATAAACCGCCCGGTTTTTTGCCTGCGCCAAAGCTTTTTCATTTGACAAATTGCTCCTTCGCCTTGTCTATGGAGTTTTTTATTTTCGCCTTGCCCTCGTCAAATTTTTCTTTCACGCCGGTCTGCTCTAAATAGTCCTCGGCCATATTCACGTTCCGCATAAATTCCGGCACGTCCGTCACGGCGGCCTCCGCGTGCGTCGTGACCTTTAAGATAAAAATGTCCTTTGCCCCGAGCAGCTTGACCGGCACCGGGACGCGGTACTCCAAATCCACCGAAAACGTCGAATACACGACGTTGTTGTCAAACGTTATCACCGTTTCGGACGGCTCGGGCTTCATACCGGAGAAAAGCCCCGTGCTGACGTTGCCGAGCCGTGCTTTCAAATCCTCCTCGATCTTGCTTTTCACGCCCGCCATACCGGAAAAGTATCTGTACGGCGCGATGTAATCCGGCGAGTGCTTCAGCGTGTCCTCAAACTCAGGGAGCGCGCCGGTCTCGTCGACGTAGCCGAGCATCGGGTCGGCGCAATAGGCTGCCCCGTTCAGCGTCACCTCCGTGACTATCGCCTCGACCTTGCATTTTTCAAAGTAGGCGTTCCCGACAAAAATCAGCAGAAAGATCACGAGGAACGTGACGGGGAACACTATCGTCGCTTCTATTATGACAAGGCCGTTTTCATTTTTCAGCTTTCGCATTTGCCCGTCCTCCGTTCTTTCGGCTTTTGCCGACTTTTGCGCGAGCCGGCGAGAACGCCCGCGCCCGCGGGAGCGAAATACCCGCGGGCGTCGGCGTCCCGGACTCTGCGCGTTTAGGCGTCGGGAGGAGCGATGGCATTATCCGCGGTACTATTGACTTGGTTGAACAGCGAGTTCAGCAATTTCGTGATGTATCCGCGGAAGATGATCGCCAGCACGATCGCGATGCCGATCAGTACGACGATCGCGACGATGTTGACCTCGCCGTCTTCCTTCGTGAAAAACTCCCGAAGCCTTGCCTTTGCCAACACGGCGAATATTACAAGTCCCTTTAACATATCTGCGCGTCTCCTTTCTTCAAGCTTATATATAAAGACGACGGTTTACGCCCCGATACTCGCGAATATCGGCACGATCACCATTATCAGTATACCTACGAACATAAGGCTGATGGGGATCAGCAGCTTGCTCGCCGCCTTTTCCCCCTGCCGTCTGACGTTTTGCTTCTTCGCCGCCCAGACCTCCTTGCTTTGCTCCTTGAGCATAAAGGCCAGCTCGCTGTTGCCCTTTACAAGGCCCTGGACGAGCGTGGACGTGAACTTCTTGATCTCCGGGATGACGCACCTCACTCCGAAATCGAACAGCGCGTCCACCTCCGCCGCGCCGTTTCTCATCTCGTCCACCGCCCGCTGCATTTCGAGATACAGCGTCGCCGCGCCCGTGTACGCAACTTCTTCCCAGGCCTCCCGCAATATCATACCGGCGTTCGTCAGCAGCGCGAGCTTTGAGATGACCTCCGAAAAATCCCTCAGCATTTCCTCCGAGCGTTTCAGTATTTTCTTCTCCGTCGCGGCGCCGAAATAGTAGTAGGCCAGCCCGGCGAAAATCAGCATGACGCCGAGCACCGCGACGTGGTTCGCGAGCCCGTAGAGCACGAAGGCGAGGACCGCGACCGTCAGCGCCATCGTGAGCTTCTGCGCATAGACGACGCGCAGATAATAGTCCGCGTACCGCTCTCCGTACAGCACGGACACCTCGCGGCGCAGCTTCCTGTCGCTCTTTGATTTATACGGGTATTTCACGGCCTCGATGAGCGCGAGCCCGACGAAATATATCTCCTTCAGCGGATATTCCTTTTCCTCTAACGGCTCGAACAGCACGGCGCTCTGATAGCCCTTGATATACAGCCCGAGCCACGCCGCCAGCAGCAGCGCGCCTATCCCGAATATGACGTAATTTGCGAGCGTGAGCATAGACCGCGGCACCTCCCTTGCTATATCTTGATATCCAAAAGCTCTTTGCCGATGAAATGCGCCGCGGCGAACAGCGCCGCGGCGGCCGTCGTCGATATGAGCCCCGCTACAGTCGTGAAATTCCGCGCGAAATCGGGGCTCATCAGCTTTATCATACCCACGAGGGCTATCGGCATAACGACCATAATGCTCTGCTCGGTCTTGTTCGCTGTGACGACGGTCTCGATATCCTCTTTTATCTCTAACTTGTCGGAAAGCACCTCGTGCGCGCCGCGTATCGTGTCCTTGATATTGCCGCCCTTTCGGAAGCAGACCCTGAACACGTTCGCGAAGCTCGAAATATCGTCTATGCCGCTCCTGGCCCCGAAGTCGCTTAAAAGCTCTTCGATATCAGCGTTGTTCGCCATACCGGACAGGATTATTTGCAGCTCGCGCAGGATATAGGCGTCCTCCTCGTACTGCACCTTCAAGTCCTCGCTGACGGCGGCGAACGAATCCGGGACGTTTTTTCCGGCGCCGAGCGAGGTGTTCAGCGCTTCCAGCATATCCCGGAACTGCGCGGTGAGCCTCCGTTTTCTTTTCGCGATTATCTGCCCCGTCCTCATCGGGAGGAATTTTATCCCCGCGATGAGGCCTCCGGCGCCGCAAAACAGCGCGTTTGCAAAATACGTTACCTCCGTCGCCTCCCCGAACTCATCCTTGCCGATACCGCCGTAAAACAAATAGCCGACGGCGGCGCCGACCGCGAAGGCGAGCAGGAAATACGCCGCCTTTTCGAGCGGACTCATATAATAGACCCTGTAATTGACCGCCTTTATATTCGTCACGGAGCGGTAATACGCAGGCTCGCGCGGCGCCTTTGGTCCTTTTGTGAACAGTCCCATTTTCGATTCCCCTTATATTTCGGCGTTTATGCCCGCCAGACGCAGCTTTAACGTGTTTTGAAGCGGATTTTCCGTCCGGCGCAGGCTTCCGGAGACTTTTTCGAGAGACGAGTGCTCGTCCTCCTCGAAGGTGTACAGCGGATTCAGTTTTATTTCGCCCTGCTCGCAGCCGAGCACCTCGGTGATCTCCATCGTCCGCCGCGAATGGTCGCGCAGGCGCGAGAGGTGGATTATCATATCGAGCGCGGAGGCCGTCTGCTGGCGTATCGCCTCGAGCGGCAGTCCCGCCGAGCCTTGCAGCACCATAGTTTCAAGGCGGCTTAGCATATCGCGCGTGGAATTGGCGTGCCCGGTGGAAAGCGAGCCGTCGTGCCCCGTGTTCATCGCCTGCAGCATATCGAGCGCCTCCGCGCCGCGCACCTCGCCGACGACGATGCGCTCGGGGCGCATACGCAGCGACGCTCGGATGAGGTCACGTATCGTTATCTGCCCCGCCCCGGCGGAGTTGGCGTTTCGCGTCTCAAGGCTGACGAGGTTGTCTATCCCCTTTATTTGCAGCTCCGCGGAGTCCTCTATCGTGATGACGCGCTCGGATTTCGGGATAAAATCGGACAGCGCGTTCAAAAACGTGGTCTTGCCGGAGCCCGTGCCACCGCTTATGAAAATATTGTACTTCGCCTGTACGAAAAGCCGCAGCTTGTCGGCTATCTCCCGCGTGAGCGAGCCGTATTCTATCAGCTTTTCGACAGTCATAGGCGTTTTTGAGAACTTTCGTATCGTCATCGTCGGCCCTCCGAGCGCTATAGGCGGAAGCACGACGTTCACGCGCGAGCCGTCCGGAAGCCGCGTATCCACTATCGGGTTCGCCTGATTGACCTCTCTCCCGGCGAGACCGACTATGCGCTGTATGACGTCCTCTAAACGGCGCCGGCTTTCAAACTGCCGGTCTAACTTTATAAGCGCGCCGTCCTTTTCGATAAAAACGCTTTCGTGCCCGTTTATCATGACCTCGGTGACGGAGTCGTCCGCGAGTATGCCGTCGAGCAGCCCGAAGCCGCGTATGGAGCTGTAAATTTGCCGCACCATCTCCACCGCGGTCTCGATAGGGCAGTACTCAGAGCCGATGCGCCGGCGCACGAGCTCTTCGGTTTTTTCCTCGAGCTCCTCGTCGCTTATACTGCTGAGCGGCAGGTTGTCCGCTATGTATTTTCTTACGTCGGCAATTATTTCCCGTTCTCTTTCGGGCAGCATACCGTTTCCGCCTTTCCCAAAAACTTTTACGGGCCCGCGCCCCCTACGCCTCCGCCGCGGCGAATTTGCGGAACACGCCGAGCCCGACAAGCTGTTCTATGACCTGCTCCGGCGCCGCGCGCTCGTATTTCGGCGCGCCGCCGAGCGTTTTTATCCCGTCCTCCGTCATCCTGCCGGTCTTGTTGCTGAATTTATTGTAGAAAAGCGCCACGCGCGGCAGCAGGGCTATATCCGCGCTTTGCTCGATGAGCCCGAGCGCCCTGTACGCCCGCGCAAGCTTCATATTTGAAATTTCGGAGCCGTCGGACACCAAAACAATCTCCGTCGCTAAGCGGAAAACCTCCATCGCGTTGCCGCCGAGCGAAAAATCGACGTCGATAATTATGCCGTCGTATATCCCGGAGAGCTTCAGCTCCGTTATCAGCCGCCGCGTCTCCTCGGCGTTCAGCTCCGCCATATCGAG
>JAISFB010000035.1 GCA_031263805.1 Oscillospiraceae bacterium | reverse complement strand
CGCGTCTGCGTATGGACATCGTGTCCGAAAACATCGCGAACTCAAGCGTCACGCGGACGGCTGACGGCGGGCCGTACCGCAGAAAATACGTCGTTTACCAATCGATAGAGGGCGAAAGGGACCGCTTCCGTTCCGCGCTGAGCGGGTCGGCGCGCGCGTTCGGGCGGCTCGGCGGGAAGGCGGACGCCGCCGTCGGCGGGGTTCGCGTCGTGGAGATCGGAGAGGATCAGTCCGAATTCAAGCTTCAATACGACCCGTCCCATCCCGACGCCGAAGAGGACGGCTACGTCAGGATGCCGAACGTAGACGTCGTACAGGAAATGGTCGATATGATGAGCGCGTACAGGGCTTACGAGGCGAACGTCACCGCGCTGAACTCGTTTAAGGATATGGCGGTAAAGACCCTCGAGCTCGGCAAATAAGCTAAGCTATTGAAAGGATAATCGTAATTATGGCGTTAAATCCACTTTCCTCAAGCATTGTAAATCTGCTTTCACCGGATTCCGCGTCGGTGAAAAAACAGGACTCGGGCGCCGCCGGCGTTTTCTCCGACATTCTGAAGGAGAGCTTCGAGACGGCCGCGGCTACCGACGCCGCCGACAAGGTCTCCGCGTTAGAGCTTTTGTCCGGGCAGTCTGACGATATGTCCGGCATGCTGCTCGACGCGCAAAAGGCCGAGATCGCGCTGAACCTCGCCCTGCAAATACGCAACAAGGTCCTCGACGCTTACAACGACATCATCCGTATGCAGGTATAGCCGATGCTTGACGCCGCGCTGTTCGCCGTGGGTTTTGCGGTCATCATCATCGCCGCGTATTACGTGACGTACTTCATAAGCTCCCGCGGGCTGAAAACGCGCTCCGCGCGGGATATAAGGCTCCGGGACCGCTTCGCCCTGTCGAAGGATAAGACTCTGGCGCTCGTTGAAGTACGCGGTCACGTGTATTTCGTCGCGCTCACGAACGGCGGCGCTGCTTTGCTCGACACATACGACCTCGCCGAGTTCGAGGCGTCCGCTCCCGCGTCCTCCGCGGCGCGCAGAATGTCCTTCGCCGACGCGCTCGCGGCCTCCGCGCGCAACGCCGGCGGCGTGCCGGGCTTTATAGCGTCAAAGCTCTCAAAGCGAGACCCGGAGCAGGACGCGCAAGCCACGGACGGATCGGATAAATCGGATAAAGGAGGCGATGACATATGAGCGGGACCTTATCCGATATAGTGAGGACGCTTTTCGGCGAAAGCGCGCAGACTGTGGATATCGTCATCCTGCTGACCGTCCTGACGCTTTTGCCGACTATCGTCGTTATGCTCACGGGCTTCACGCGCATCGTCATCGTGCTCAGCTTCATACGCAACGCGCTCGGTATGCAGCAGACTCCGCCGAACCAGGTGATAATCGGGCTCGCGCTTTTCCTGACGTTTTTCGTAATGGGCCCCACTTTCACGGACATATATGAGGACGCGTATAAGCCGTATTCGGACGGCGAGATCACGCAGACGGAATTTTTCGAGCAGGCGATGGGGCCGGTGCGGGACTTTATGTTCAGTCAGGCGAAAACGTCCGACACGTCGTTTTTTATGAAGCTGGGGGGGATCGACGAGGCGGTGGAGACTCCGGAGGATATACCGCTGCGCGTGCTTATCCCGGCGTTTATGACGAGCGAGATAAAAGCCGCGTTCAGGATCGGCTTTTTTATCTATATCCCGTTTATCGTGATAGATATGGTCGTCGCCTCAACGCTTATGGCGATGGGTATGATGATGCTTCCTCCGGCGATGATCTCGCTGCCGTTCAAGGTGATGCTTTTTGTTATGGTGGACGGCTGGCAGCTTGTGATAGGAACGGTGGTAAGCAGCTTCGGGTAGCGGCGGGGCTCTGAGCGGCTATTCGGCTATATTGAAGGGGGTTCGGTATGTCTCAGGCGGAAGTGATAACGACGATGCGCGACGCGATTTTCACGGTGATAATCGCCGCCGCGCCAATGCTGGCCGTGGCTATCGTCGTGGGTCTCATCATATCAATATTTCAGGCGACGACGCAGATACAGGAATCCACGATCGCCTTCGTGCCGAAAATCGTCGCGGTGCTGCTCGCGCTGCTGCTGTTCAGCGGGTTCATAATGAACACGCTGAGGGACTTCACGCTGCGTATGTTCGCGTCCGTCGTCGCCGGCATAAATTGAGGGTCTTATGGAAAGCGCCGTTACGAGCATCCTCGCGAACGCGGACTATTTTGTCCTGCTGCTTTTTCGCGTTTCGGGTCTTATCATCTCGTCCCCGGTGTTCGGGCGCAACATCATACCCGCGCGTGTGAAAATAGCGCTCTGCGCGGCGCTGACTTATCTCTTTTTTACGGCCGCTCCGCCCGCCGGCGTTATCGAATATTCCTCACTCATCGGATTTCTGCTCGTCGCCGTGAACGAGCTGCTGCTCGGGATTGCGCTCGCGTTCGTCACAAACATTTTTTTCTCGCTCGTGTTTGTGTCCGGGCATATGATCGATATGCAGATCGGGCTCGGTATGGCAAACGTGTACGATCCGCAGAACGCCTCGCAAATACCGATGCTCGGCAATCTGCTGAATATAATTCTGCTGATCGTGTTTTTCGGCGTGGACGGGCATATGCGGCTTATAGAGCTCGTCTATCTCACGCTCTTAAAGCTCCCCGTGGGCGCCTTGACCTTATCCTCCGGTATGGGCTCGGTCGCGCTCGAAATATTCTCGCGGGGCTTTACGCTCGGGATAATGGTGGCGATGCCCGTGATAGCGTCGGGAATAATTTTAGAGATCGCGTTCGGCGTGCTCGTGCGCACGGTGCCGCAGCTCAACGTGTTCGTCGTCGGAGTACCCGTTAAAACCCTTGTGGGCTTTCTGATCTTGATGGTGTCCATACCCGCGTTCATCAATTTCAGCTCAAATATTTTCTCCGGGATGTGGGACGCCATCGACCGTATGTTCGGAACGTTCGCTTAGCGCGACGGCGGCTCGATATCTAAAGCACTTTACATTAAACATTTTACATCGAAAGGCAGGTGACCGGGCTTGGCGCAGGGCGCAGAAGAAAAAACCGAAAAAGCCAGCGCTAAAAAGCGGCGCGACGCCCGGCTTGAGGGGCAGGTGCTCAAAAGCGCGGAGATAAACACGGCGTTCTGCTCCGCCGTGATGTTCGCGCTTTTGCTGCTGCTCTGGCCGGGACTCACCGAAAAGCTCGCCGTTATCTGCCGCGATTATCTTTCGGCCGGAACGGCGCTCGGCTTAGGCGAGCTTTCGGGCGGTCTGGTGCGGACCTTGCTCGGCAGGGCGCTCGGCGATATGGGCGGTATATTGCTGCCGATCCTCGCGGCGGCTATGCTCTCCGGGCTTGCCGTGAACCTCATTCAGGTCGGTTTTCTGTTCACGACAAAGCCTCTTTCTCCGAAGCTGGACAGGATAAGCCCGCTTAAAGGCTTTGCCAGGATATTTTCGACGCGCACGCTCGTGGAGCTCGTCAAGTCCATATTGAAGATAGCCGTGCTCGGCTGGATAGCTTATTCGGACTTCCGCAAAATGATTTTGGCTTTCCCGGACTATATGGGGCGCGACGTCGGCGCCGCTTTTCTGAAAATTATGAGCTCGGCGTTCACGCTCGCGCTGAAAATGGCGGCCGTGTTCGCGATAATCGCCGCCGGGGATTATCTGTTCCAGTGGCGCAGATATGAAAAAGACCTGCGTATGACAAAGCAGGAGAAAAAAGAGGAGGAAAAGCATGAGGAAGGCGACCCGCAGATAAAAAGCCGCATACGGCAGAAAATGCGCCAGCTCAGCTCGCGCCGTATGATGCTCGCCGTGCAGACCGCCGATTTCGTGCTTACGAACCCGACGCACTACGCCGTCGCGCTGAAATATGACGCCGACGGGATAGGCTTGCCCGTGGTCGTCGCGAAGGGCGCGGATTATCTCGCCCGTAAGATAAAGGAATGCGCCGCCGAATACGGCGTCGAGCTCATAGAAAACCGCCCGCTCGCCCGTTCGCTTTACGAGCTATGCGAGCTCGGCGACGTTATCCCGGAGGAATTTTATCAGGTCGTCGCGGACATCCTCCGCTCCGTCTATATCAAAAAAGGGATAGATATAAACGACCGGATACGGCGCCCGCCCGAAAGGAGGTAAGCTGAGCCATGACGAGCAATATCAAGGTATCCAACATAACAGTCGCGGCGGCAATTTTGTCGATAATTTTTATCATCATATTCCCGATGCCGACGGTCGTTATGGACACGCTGCTCATTATAAACATCTCGATTTCCATAATCATCTTGCTTTTTTCGCTGTACATAAAAGAGCCGCTCGAATTTTCGGTCTTTCCCACGCTGCTGCTGTTCGTGACGCTGTTCCGCCTCGCGCTCAATTTGTCCTCGACGCGGCTGATACTGCTGAACGGCGGCAACGCGGGCAATGTCATAAAGACGTTCGGCGGCGTGGTGATCGGGCAGAATATCGTCGTCGGCGTCATCGTATTCGCGATAATAATGATAATCCAGTTTATAGTTATCACGAAGGGCGCGGAGCGCGTCGCGGAGGTCACGGCGCGGTTCACGCTCGACGAGATGCCGGGAAAGCAGATGGCGGTGGACGCCGACCTCAGCACCGGAGTGATAGACGAGGCGGAGGCGCGGACGCGCCGTCAGGAAATATCGCACGAGGCCGATTTTCACGGGGCTATGGACGGCGCGTCGAAATTCGTAAAGGGCGACGCCATCGCCGGCGTTATAATAACGCTCGTAAATATCATCGGGGGGCTTATCATCGGCGTCGTGACGTCGAACCGCTCCATCGGAGAGGTCGCGAACATCTATATCCTCGCGACTATCGGCGACGGCATAGTCTCTCAGGTCCCCGCGCTTATGATCTCTATGGCGTCGGGTATAATCGTCACGCGCTCGGGGCGCGGCATACCCTTCGGCGAGGAGACCGCCTCGCAGATATTCGCGCAGCCCTCCGCGCTGATCTTATCCGGCGTGCTGCTCGTCGTCGTCTCGCTGATACCCGGGCTGCCCAAGCTGCCTATGCTGCTCGTCGCCGCGGTGCTTATCGTCGGCGGGGCGGCGTCGAGCAGCCGGCGGGCGAAGGCCGTCGCAGTAGCCGAGGAAGCGGCGGCGACGGAAGAGGCCAGGGATAAGAAAAAGGCAAAATCTCCGTTAGAGCTGCTCGACATCGCCCCTATATCGTTCACCTTCGGCTACAGCCTGATCCCGCTCATCCAGGCGTCCCAGGGCGGGGACCTGATCGACAGATTCTTAATGATCCGCAATCAGTGCGCGTATGACCTCGGCATAATAATTCCCAAGGTCACGCTGCGCGACAACGTGCGCCTCGCCCCGAACGAATACATCGTGGAGGTAAAGGGCGTCGAGGTCGCCTCCGGCAAAATAATGACCGACCATCTTCTCGCCATCGCTACCGACGACACCGACGACGAGATGTTCGGGATACCGACGGTAGAGCCGACGTTCGGCCTGCCCGCCCTTTGGATACCGAAAAGCGAGCGCGAGCACGCCGAGCTTCTCGGCTATTCGACGGTAGACCCCCCCAGCGTCATAGCCACGCATATGACGGCCGTGCTCAGGCGCCACGCGCACGAGCTGCTGAGCCGTCAGGACGTTTCCAAGCTTATCGACAACCTGAAACGCTCTCAGCCGGCGCTCGTAGAGGACGTCGTGCCCAAGCTTTTCTCGCTCGGGGAGGTCCACCGCGTACTGTCGAATCTTCTGCGGGAGGACGTGCCGATACGCGATATGACGACGATCGTCGAAACTCTCGGGGACTACGGCGCGGTGACGCGCGACACGGAGCTTTTGACGGAGTACGTCCGCGCGGCGTTAAAGCGCACGATCTCAAGGCGCTTCATTCCCGACGACGAAGCGTATGCGATAACGCTCGACCCGCAGTTAGAGCAGCTTTTGGCCGAGTCCACAAAACAGTCGCCGCAGGGCGCGTACCTTTCGCTTGAGCCCGGTACGATACGCACGATCTTCGAGCGTATGAAGGCCTGCGTCGAAACGGCAAGGGAGCGCGGGAAAACGCCTGTGATACTCGTCACGCCGCTCGCGCGCCGCCAGGTCCGTAAAATTACGGAACAGCTTTCCGCCGATCTGAACGTCCTGTCATACAGTGAGCTCGATCCCGGCGTAGAAGTGCGTTCCGAAGGAGTTGTTAAGCTTTAATGGAAGTCAAGAAATACCGCGCGAACAATATGCAGGAGGCGCTTGACACGATCAAACGCGAGCTCGGCTCCGACGCCGTCATCCTGTCAAGCCAGAAGGTCAAGCCCCGGGGTCTGAAGAATCTATTCAAAAGCCCGGTGCTTGAAGTGATGGTGGCCTATGAGCCGGAGCACAAGCCGTTCCGCCGCGCGCTCACGCAGTCGCGCGCGCAGCAGCCGCGCAGGCTCTATCCCGATCCCGCCGCGGCGCCGTCCGTCCCGCCGCCGCTCTCGGCCGTGCCGCGCCCGCCGGTGCCTTCTCAGACCCCGGTCACGATCCCGATCCCGGCTCCGAGCCGGCCGGCGTCCCCGGCTTCGGTCCCGGCGGAGGCGCCCGTTTCCGCGCCGGCGCCGGGAGCCGCGGACGAAAAGCTGCGCGGCCTTAACAACCGGCTCGACAGCCTTGAAAAGCTTCTCGGCGGATTTATGGACAAGTTTTCTATGGTCAAGCGCGATATCACGTTCGATTATCCGGAGGGCGTCGAGGCGCTCGCCGTCAAGCTTATCGAAAATCAGGTGCGCGAGGAGCTTGTTCACAGTCTTTGCCGCGACGCCGTGTCGGTGCTTCAAAGCCGCCCGGACGCGTCGCCGGGAGAGGTGATGCGTCAGCTCATAACGGAGCAGTTCGGCCCCGGAGAGCCGATCTCTCATAAAAAGTTCAAGCGGCGCGTCGTCCTTGTCGCCGGGGCGACGGGGGTCGGGAAAACTACCACTATCGTAAAGCTCGCGGCGAATTTCTCCATAAAGCAAAAGAAGAAGGTCGGTATAATAAACACGGATTCTTACAGGATCGGCGCGCAGGAGCAGCTTCGCACATATGCTGATATACTTGATATGCCGGTCAAAATGGTGTACAATCCGGAGGAGATCACGGAAGCTCTCGCGGAAATGCAGGACCGGGACATCGTTTTCATCGACACCGCCGGAAAAAAGCCCGGCGATGCGGCGCAGCAGGAGGATATGGAGGGCATAACGCGCCTCGCGCAGCCGGACGACACGCTGCTTTGCATTTCCGCCGCGACAAGCTTTTCATCGATGCGCGAAATAGTGGACGCCTACGCTTTTTTCGGCGATTACAAGCTGCTCATCACGAAGCTCGACGAGACGAAAAGCCGGGGTATGCTGCTGAACCTCGTATGGTACTCGAAAAAACGCGTATCCTATGTCACGACCGGGCAGACCGTCCCGGACGACGTGGAGCCGGTCAACGCGGACGAGATCGCAAGCTCTCTGATAAAGTAAATCACGGTCAAGACGAATTAATATCCAAGACGAATTAATATCAAGGTGAAATCACAATGAACAACCCGGTAAGAACGGATCAGGCGCAAAGCCTCCGCGAAAAAATGACGGGCGTCAAAAGCGGCCTGAAGGTCATAACCCTCGCGAGCGGAAAGGGCGGCGTCGGTAAATCCACCGTCGCGGTCAACCTCGCCGTGGCGTTGGCGCAGCTCGGGATCCGCGTCCTCATCGTGGACGCGGATTTCGGGCTCGCGAACGTGGACGTTATGCTCGGCGTGCAGACGAAGTATAATATGAGCCATTTTCTGAGCGGGGAGCGCCGCCTCGACGAGCTTGTCCACATAAGCTACGACGGCGTGCGGTTCATATCCGGAGGCAGCGGATTGTCAGAGCTCATAAAGCTTGACGAGGCGCAGCTTCAGGCGTTTATACGCGGGCTCACGCGGCTTGATATGCCGATAGACTATATCCTGTGCGACGCCGGGGCGGGGATAAACGACAACATCCTTCAGCTCATCCTCGCCTCGTCCGAAACGGTGATCGTCACGACGCCGGAGCCCACGGCGATACTCGACGCGTACGCTCTCGTAAAAACTGTCGTAAAACGTGACAATTTACACCCGATCCATGTTATAATGAACAAGGCGGAGAGCCGGAAGGAAGCCGCCCACGTTCTCGACGTATTCCGGAACGTGCTCTCGCGGTATCTGAGCAAGGACATCGGCTGTCTCGGATACATTATGAACACGCCGGACGTGCCGCGCTCCATAAAACGGCAGGTGCCGATAATGGTTTCCGCGCCGGAATCGCGCTTCGCGCAGGACATACGCGCCGTGGCGCGCGCGCTTCTCGAGCTGCCGCCCGTAAAAGAACCGTCCAATGTGTTCACAAGATTCTTTTCAGGGCTTTACGGCGCGATCAAAAGAGAGTAAAATTCCCGTGAAAACAAAGAAGGAGGTCTGAAAAAATGGTCAAAAGTGTGCTTCTTGTCGGCGATAAGGTGGATATCCACTTTGATAACAGCCCGTACTACAGGACGTATATAGAGGACGTCGAGGAGGACGGCGCGATCTTGCGCGTTTCCGCGCCGATGGAAAAGGAACGCGTCGTCCCGATCCCGGCGAATCAGGAGCTTACGCTGTACTTCTACCGTGAAAACGGCAAGTTCAGTATCCAAGCCCGCGTTATGGAATTCCGCAAGTATTCGACCGGCACGTCCGTTATGTTAGAGGTGATGACGGAGTCGCGCAAGGATCAGCGGCGGGAGTTTTACCGCTTGCCGTCCATGCTTACGGTCGAGGCGCGGTATCTTCCGGACGAGCTGATACGCGCGATGCCGAACGCTCTGGCGATGCTCTACGACGTCGGCAATTACGACGACGCGGTGCTCGCGCTGTTCGCCGCCGCGCAATACGAGCCGAACGTCACGGCGCGCGATTTGAGCATATCGGGCCTGTCGGTGCGCAGCTCGAAGCGGTATAAGCAGGGCGACCGCCTCGCCTTGAAGATATATCTGCGCTGGCCGCACGGGACGAATGTGCCGCTGCTCGCCGCGGCGGAGGTGAAGCGCGTGCAGCTCCACTCCGAGACGAGGAAATATTTCGTCGGGCTTGAGTTTTTGGGCGCCTTCTCCCAGCGCGAGCTGATAACGAAGTACATATACGAGCAGCAGCGCCTGCGCATACAAAAACAGCGCCTTATCGAGGGGACGTAACCGTGCAGCGGGACGATGTCTCGGGCCTCGGGGCGGTATGGGAGGAGTACGCCGAAACGCGCGATATCGCGCTGCGCGACAGGCTCACCCTTGCGCATACGGGACTCGTTAAATCTCTCGTCAGGCGGATGATGCCGCGTTACGGCGCCGTCGCGGAGTTTGACGACCTTGTGAGCTGCGGGATTCTCGGCCTTATCGACGCCGTGGAGCGTTTCGATTTATCGCACGGAGTGAAGTTTGAGACCTACGCCGTCTCGCGCGTGCGCGGCGAAATACTCGATTATCTGCGCAGCCAGGACTGGGCGCCGCCGAATCTGCGCCGCCGCATTTCCGCCGTCACCGACGCGTATGAGGAGCTTGAGGCGACGGGAGATACGGAACGCGCCGAATCGAAAATAGCGGCGAAGCTGAGTATGACGGAGGACCAGGTAGACCGGCTTCTCGCTCGTTCCCATATGTTCAACGTAATGCGCTTTGAGGACGCGCTCGGCGACGGCGAGGACGTCCGCGAGCCGCGCGGCGGCGACGAGGATCTTCCCGAGGCCCGCCTGCTCGAACAGGACTTAACAGACCGTCTCGCCACCGCCATAGAAGCCCTGCCCGAGCGCGAGAGACTCGTCATCACGCTGTATTATCACGAGGGGCTGCTGCTGCGCGAAATCGCAGACACGCTCGGCGTAACAGAATCGCGCGTATCGCAAATGCACTCAAAAATCATAGTAAAGCTCCGCGAGGCGCTTGAACGGGATTGAACCCCGCTCCGCCAGAACATAGTCGGGGAACGTAGTCGCCGGACGGCGACCGGGCTGTAAGCCCGCAATTGTTAATTATTGTTGAATCCGGCGGAGCCGGATTAAACGGAGGCCGATTATTATGTCACTGAGAGGAATAGACGCCCAAATAATGTTCGCCCGGACAATCGAATATCAGCGCCCGACGGCGGCGGAGCAGCAGCACGCCGCTTTGATGAGCGACATCCAAGGCGTGGAGGGCGACGTCAGAGCGCAGCATAAATCCGAAAGCGTCGCCGCCACCGATGAAAGCGACCAAGTCCTCCTGCACCCGGACGGCGAGGGCGGCGCCGCATACGACTATTACGCCTCCGGCGGAAGCGAGCCCGGCGAGGACGGCGACGGCGACAGCCGCGGCTCCGAGCTCTCCGACCCCTCCGGCGAGGGGCGCGTCATCGATATAACTGTGTAGGTAGACGATTATGCCTGAAAATTATCAATTCGCCGTTTTCATATTCGCGCTCGCCGCCGCGACGATTTTTCTCGCCCGTTTCGCGTTCGGCGGCGTAAAGAGCCGTCTGCGCGAGCTCAATGAGCGCGAGGCGGCGCTGCTTAAGCTCTACCGCGATATAGAGTCTATTTCAAATACGTTTCACTCGGAGGCGGAGGTGCTTCTCGACTCTCTGCGCGAAGCGGAGGAACGGCTCTGGACGCCGTCGCCCGGACGACCCCCGGCCGCGCCGCAGCATTTGCTTTCAGCCCCGGCCAAAGAGACCGCCGCGGCGGACGAAGCTCCTCAGAAGACCCGCCGCGAGGAGGTTTTGAGACTTTTCGCCGAGGGCCGCTCCGCATACGAGATAGCGCAGGAGCTCTCTGTCACGCAAAACGAGGTGTCGCTGATAATCAGCGTCGCCGGAAAGCAAAGCGGCAAACCGAAATAGTGCGCCCCGACGAATTGCGGATGCGTGAAACCAATAGAAAATTACGCTCGATAAAAATGGATAAATATGCAATCTATTAGCAGAAGGGGAAAATAATGTTCGAGGAAACAATTTATAGAAAAGACAAAAAATTATTGGATTTAAATAATTCCAATATAATTTTTAGAAATGCAGTTAGAGCCGTAATAATAAATGGAAACAAAATATTAATGGCACATTTGGAAAAAACCAATGAATATAAATTCCCCGGAGGAGGAAAAGAAGAAAACGAAACAATAGAAGAAGCAATAATAAGGGAAGTTTTAGAGGAAGTAGGTTATGTAGTTGAAAAAACAAATGAAAAGATTGGTGAAATAACAGAATATGATACAGCAAAAGAAGGAGGAAATAATATTTTCAAAATGGTTTCTGAGTATTATCCGGTAGAAGTAAATAAAATGCCCCAAAAGCAAAAATTGGAAGAATACGAAAAAGAATTATTATTTAAGCCTCGCTGGATAGAAATGGAAACTGCATATAAAACAAACATGGAAAGGATAAAAAATAAGGACGAAACGACATCGGGAATAAGAAGGGAAACAAAAGTATTGGAAATAATAAAGGAAATGTATAAATGAAAGAACGCCCTGACTGCACATAACAAAGCCGTCGCAAAACCCAACTTCGCATTATGCCGGGCCCGGCACGGCTTCGCCGTCCTCGGCCTCGGCGGCGGGCGCGTCCGCGCCGTCCACCCAATCGAGCTCTTCTTTTGTGATCATCTCCATGATCGTGGAGGCGAGCCCGTGGCACGCTCCGCGCACGGCGGCGCGCGCCAAAAACACCTTGTCGCGCAGATTGCCCAGGTCATAGTACCGTCCAAGCATTTCCAAAAGCTCATCCGCCGAGGGCTGCAACGCGCTCACGGCGGCGATCAGCGGGCCGATGATGCCCGCCTCATATTTTTGCGTTTTGAACAGCAACGTCAGATATTTGTTAAAGCTCTCGTTGTCGCGCAGCTCGACGGCGGTTTGCAGCATTTTTATAAAAAGCTGGCTGCTGTTGCCGAGTATGTAGAACGACCGCGGGATATTCTCGCCGAACATTTTGCCCTCACAGCGCTTAAAGCAGTCCCATGCGTCGGCGAACTCGCGGCGCGCGTGATGGATCAAACCGAGGTAATAGTCGAAATCCGGGTTTTCGGGTGAGGCGTTCGACGCTTCGCGGGAGAGCTCGAGCGCGTAGTCCCACTTTTCCTCGCCCTGATTCAGATAATAGTTCGATAAATACGCGTAGGCGTTGTCCACCGTGAATTTATAAACGCTCTTTCCCTCCCGGCTGCCCTCGATTATCTCCGTGTAGAGCTCCACGACGCGCGCCGTATCGACGCCGCCGGGGGCGGCGCGCAGTGTGTCGGCGAGATAGCCCTTCATCGTGAGATTGTCCGGATTCTCGCGCAGCTCCTCCTCTATCGGTGCCAAGTTGCGCTCGAACGTGTTTTTTGACGACATCGCCTCTTTTGTGTAGCCGGTGTGATAGATTTTTATATCGGTCAGGAACAGCCCGCCCTCGCCGATGCTCAAATGCTCGTGTATCTTGTTCACATAGCGTATCTCCGGCTTGTTTCGGAAAACCCTGTCCTGCTCTTGAATTACGAACGCCTCGCCCTTGTCGTTAAGGTTGATCCAGCGGCAGCGTATGAAATTGAGGCCCGGATACGCTTTCGGGTTCGCCTCCGCGCGCTCTAAGAAGCCCCAAAGCAGCTTTGTGTCCTTCTCGTCGAAGTATTCGTCCGCGTCGAGAAAGGCTATCCAGTTTCCGCGCGCCTGCTCGATAGCGAAGTTTTTCGCCGCGGAGAAGTCGTTTATCCACTCGAAATGCAGAACGCGCGCGCCCATTTTCTCCGCGAGCTCCACCGTGCGGTCTGTGGAACCGGTATCGACGACGATCTGCTCGAAAGCGATATCCTTTGCCCAGCCGAGCGCCTTTTCGATATTCTTCTCCTCGTTTTTTACGATCATACATTGGCTCAGCCGCACAGGCGGACGCTTCGCCCCCGCCGGGCGGCGCCGGTGCGCCTGTTTTTTCTTTTTGTTCTCCGCCATAAAAAACTCCGTTCCGCCGTCGGTTCTGACGGCACAAATAGTAGTGCAAAAATAGATATCTTTTATAAATAATCAGCGCCGTGGCTATTTTAACATTTTTTTCACGCGCTGTAAAGGGGGTGTAAAATGCTTTGGCACCCTGAAAATTGCAAGTTAAAATTGCAATTTTCGCCCATCTTTAAGTTGTTAACTTTTCGCGAATATGATATAGTGTGTCAATACATCCGATCAAAAACGAGGTGCCCGTATGCTGCTTTTGCCCGCTATCGACCTTTACGGCGGCCGCGCCGTCCGCCTTGCGCGCGGCGACTACTCTCAGATGACCGTGTATAACGACGACCCGCTCGCGCAGGCGCTCGCCTTCCGCGCGGCGGGCGCCGAGTGGCTGCACGTCGTAGACCTCGAGGGTGCGCGCGACGGCTCGGCGCCGAACCGCGGCGTCGTTATGCGGCTCATTTCGGAGTCCGGGCTGAACGTCGAAACGGGCGGCGGGATACGGGACGCCAATGCCGTGCGGCAATATCTCGGCGCGGGCGCGCGGCGCGTCGTGCTCGGTACGGCGGCGGCGGCTTCGCCGGCGTTCGTCCGTGAAATGGCGGCGGAGTTCGGCGATAAAATAGCCGTCGGCGCCGATATACGCGACGGGCGCGTCGCCGTGAAAGGCTGGACGGAGCTCACGGACCGCGCGGCGCTCGATTTTTGCCTTGAAATGCAAGAGCTCGGCGTCGAAACCGTCATTTGCACGGATATTTCGAGGGACGGATTGCTCTCGGGCGCGAATTTAGAGCTTTACGCCGTCCTGTCGGCGCGCTTGACGCTCAACATCATCGCCTCCGGCGGCGTTTCATCGCTCGGCGACGTCGCGGCGCTGCGCGGCGCGGGACTGTACGGCGCCATTTTGGGCAAAGCGCTTTACACCGGCGACATCGATCTTCAAGAGGCGATAGAAGTCGCGGAGAGCCCGCAGGTGATCGAGAAATGATAACAAAACGCATAATCCCGTGCCTTGACGTGCGCGCCGGGAGAGTTGTCAAGGGAGTGAACTTTCAAAAGCTCGGCGACGTCGCCTCGCCCGTCGCGCTCGCCCGCGCGTATTCGGACGGCGGCGCGGACGAGCTCGTATTTTACGACATAACCGCCTCATATGAAGACCGCGGTATTTTTACGGATATACTTACCGAGACCGCAAAAAACGTGTTCATCCCGCTCACCGTCGGCGGCGGAATATCAAGCCTTGATGACTTCGACCGAGTACTGAAATGCGGCGCGGATAAGGTGAGCGTAAATTCCGGCGCTATCAAAAATCCGGGGCTGATACGCGAGGCGGCGCGCGTCTACGGGAACCAATGCATTGTACTCTCGGTCGATATAAAGCGCGTCGGCGGGGAGTTTCACGTGTTCTTGAACGGCGGGCGGATAGACACGGGTCTCGACGCGCTCGAATGGATAAAGCGCGGGGAGGACGGCGGCGCGGGCGAGCTCGTTATCAACTCAATGGACACGGACGGGGTAAAGTGCGGCTTTGATTTAGACCTGCTCCGCGCGGTCTGCGAGATAACGGGGCTGCCCGTGATAGCCTCCGGCGGCGCGGGCGGAGCTTCGGATTTCACAGAGCTTTTCAAAACGCTGCCCCGCGTGGACGCCGGCCTCGCCGCCTCGATCTTTCACTTCGGGGAAATTACCGTCGGCGGGCTAAAGGCCGAGCTGTCCCGAAGCGGAATAAACGTAAGAATATAGGAGAGAAAATGCTGAATATAAACGACCTGAAATTCGATCCCGCCGGGCTCATCCCCGCCGCTGTTACGGACGCCGTCAGCGGCAAGCTGCTCACTCTCGCGTATATGAACCGGGAAAGTCTGCGGCTCACGATGTCCGAGGGGCGCACGGTCTTCTGGTCGCGCTCGCGCGGGGAGCTTTGGCGCAAGGGCGAGACGAGCGGGAATACTCAGCGCGTCGTCGCGATCCGCGCCGACTGCGACCGCGACGCGCTGGAGATCTCCGTAATAAAGGACGGCCCCGCTTGCCACACAGGCGCCGATTCGTGCTTTAACGACGAGCTGTACGCAAGCGACACCCTCTCCGCCTTTTCCGCCGACAAGCTGTACGATATGCTCTCAGACCGCCGGGCGAACCCTAAGGACGGCAGCTACACAAGCTATCTGTTCGACAGAGGCCTTGATAAGATACTCAAGAAAATCGGCGAGGAATCGACTGAGGTGATAATCGCCGCGAAATCCGAAGCGCAGTCAGACTCCCGCGCCGAAACGATATACGAGCTCGCCGATTTAGCCTACCACGCGATGGTTCTGATGGCGCAGTCCGGCATAACGCCCGACGACGTCCGCCGCGAGCTCGCCTCCCGCCACATCGTCGATAATAAAATAAAGCAGGAGAAAATGACATGACAGCCGGCCTTTGCGAGCTGCACGCCCACACGATATATACCGACGGCGCGAACACGTGCGAGGAAATGGTCCTCGCCGCGATAGACGCGGGCCTTGAGACGTTCGGCATCTCGGAGCACGCGAGCACCTCCGTGCCGTTCGACACCGGGAATCTCTCCGCGGAAACGCTCCCCCTCTATCTCGGCGAAATGCGCGCGCTGAAAACAAAATACGCCGGGAAGATAACGCTGTTCACGGGCGTGGAGCAAGACCTCTTGGGCGATATGCCGACGGACCGCTTCGACTATGTCATCGGCTCGACGCACTTCATTCAAAAAAACGGCGAATACCGCTTCGTGGACGACGGCGCGGATGGGCAGCGCGAAACGGCTGACCGGCTCTTCGGCGGCGATTTTCTCGCGTTCGCCGAGGAATACTATAAAGCCGAGGCGACCGTCGCGCGGGTGACAAAATGCGATATCGTCGGCCATTTCGATCTTATTGCCAAAAACAACGAGGGCGGTCGCATTTTTGACGACTCGCGCCCCCGTTACCGCGACGCCGCGATTTACGCGATGGAGGAAATTTTGAAAACAGTCCGTCTTTTCGAGGTCAACACGGGCGCGATGTACCGCGCAAATCGCTCGGAGCCGTACCCCGCGCCGTGGCTCCTGTGCGAGCTGCTCTCCCGCGGCGGCGAGGTCATACTCTCCGGCGACGCGCACGCCACGGCGTCCGTCGCGTATAAATTCCCCGAGATGGAGGAGCTGCTGCGCTCCGCCGGCTTCAAATACAGGAAAATTCTCACGCCGTCGGGCTTTTGCGACGTAAGGCTTTAACACATAACGCTTGGATTTTTGAGGTGACAAAATGGACTACGCGAAGGAATCGCTGAAGCTGCATTACGAATGGGCGGGCAAGCTTTCAGTTCAGCCGAAGATGGACGTGCGCTCGCGCGAGGCGCTGTCGCTCGCGTACACGCCGGGCGTCGCCGCGCCGTGCCTTGAAATAGCCCGCGACGCCGCGAAAAGCTATGAGCTCACGGGGCGCGGGAATACCGTTGCGGTCATTACGGACGGCACGGCGGTGCTCGGCCTCGGCGATATAGGGCCGGAGGCGGCGATGCCGGTAATGGAGGGCAAGTGCGTGCTTTTCAAAGCGTTCGGCGGCATCGACGCCGTTCCGCTCTGCCTGCGCACGCATAGCGTCGATGAGATCGTTGACACGGTCGCGCTTCTCGCCGGCTCGTTCGGCGGGATAAATCTTGAGGATATTTCCGCGCCGCGCTGCTTTGAGATAGAGCGGCGGCTGAAAGTGCGGTGTGACATCCCGGTTTTCCACGACGATCAGCACGGCACCGCCATAGTAGTCGCCGCCGCCCTGCTCGGCGCGCTCGACGTCACACAGCGCCGAATAAGCGCCGTCCGCGCCGTTATAAACGGAGCCGGCGCTGCCGGCATCGCCATCGCCCGGATGCTGCTCCTGCTGGGCGCCGAAAACGTCATACTGTGCGACCGGACGGGCGCTGTTTACGCGGGCCGCGAAAACCTGAACTCCGAAAAAGCCGCCGTCGCAGGCCTTACAAACCCCGAGCGCATCCGCGGCTCCCTCGCCGACGCGCTCCGCGGCGCCGACGTGTTTATCGGCGCCTCAGCGCCCGGCACGCTTACGCCCGAAATGGTGCGCTCTATGGCCCCGGGCCCCATAGTCTTCCCGATGGCAAATCCCGTTCCGGAGATATTCCCGGAAGAAGCGCTTGCCGCCGGCGCCGCCGTCGTCGGCACGGGGCGCAGCGACTTTCCGAATCAGATAAACAACGTGCTCGCGTTCCCCGGCGTTTTCCGCGGCGCGCTTGACGCGCGCGCCTCCGATATAAACGACGATATGAAGCTCGCCGCCGCCCGCGCGCTGTATTCTCTCGCGCAAAGCGCGCCGGACTCTCTCGGTCGCGGGTATATAATCCCGGAGCCGTTTGATACGCGCGTCGTCCCCGCCGTCGCCGCCGCCGTTGCCCAAGCAGCGATAGCGTCCAAAGTTGCGCGCGCGTCAGGCGTCGCGGCGGCAACGGCGTGATCCGTGCATTTGTGCCCGGCAAAGCCGGACTCAAATGCACTCAAATTACGGGCTCCGCCCGGTCGCCCTACGCGGGCGACGACGTCCACATCTTTGATTTCAGACGTTTCTAAAGAGCAGCTAAAGGAGCAGCTATGGAAAGATTGAATTTAAGTAGGCTTCAGGCGGACGAGATATCGGCGCGCGCCTCCGCCTGCGTCTCGGGCGCGCCGCCGCCCTGCGCAAGGGAGTGCCCGTTCGGGCTGGATGTGCGCTCCTTTATATCAAAAGCGGAAAAAGGGCGCTGGCAGGCGGCTTATAAGACTTACCGGGACGCCGTCGTCTTCCCGGAAATCGTCTCGCGGCTGTGCTATGCCCCGTGCTCCGGCGCGTGCGCGCGCAAAGACGCCGGAGGCGCGATTGCCCTCGGCGGGCTTGAGCGCGCCGTTGTAAATCTTACGCGCGACAAGCGGCGCGACGGCTACGCCATACCGCAAAAATCGGGCGCGGCCGCCGTCGTCGGCGCCGGGCCTTCGGGGTTGTCCGCCGCGCTGTCGCTGGCTCTGAAACGCTATGATGTAACTGTGTTTGAGCGGGAGAGCTCTTGGGGCGGCTCACTGCGCGGACACGCGGAATTCGGCGCGTTTGACGCTGAGTTTTCCCAAAGCTTCGCGTCCCTCGGCGCGGAATTTCAGTTTGGCCGCGAAATATCCTCCCTCTCGGAGCTTTCGGACTTCGGCGCGGTATACTTGGCGACGGGTTCCGGCGGAGAGGCTTTCGGCCTTCTCGCGGGGCTTGACCGCGAGTCGCTGTCAACCTCCGACCCGCGCGTTTTCCTCGGCGGCGGACTCGCGGGCGCGGAGCTTATGGATGCGATAGCACACGGCCGCGCTGCGGCCCGCTCTCTCGAATCTTACTTTCAAATCGGCAAAGCGCCGCCCGCCGCCCGCGCGCCCGCGTGCTCCTGGACGCCGGATACGTCTGAGATCGAGGCCGTTCCACGCGTCGCTCCCGCGGACCCGTCCGGCGCGTTTACGGATAACGATGCCCGCGCCGAGGCCGCCCGCTGCCTGAAATGCGACTGCGACGTCTGCCTGCAAGGCTGCGAAATGCTGCGCCGCTTTCACAAGCTGCCGATGAAAATAGCCTCCGAGGTTTTTACGGATATTCACGCCAACCCGCCGTATTCCTCGCACACGTTAACGCGCGAAGCGTATTCGTGCAGCGACTGCGGCCACTGCAAGCGCCGCTGCCCCGAGTCAATAGACGTCGGAGAGCTGCTTCGCCTCTCCCGCCGCGCGCGCGTCGAATCCGGCGCCGCGCCGCCGGCGCTTCACGATTATTGGCTGCGCGAAATGCGCTTTTCGTCGGACGGCGCGGCGTTCTATTCGGCGTGCAACGAAAAAGGCTCCTGCGAATACGTATTCTTCCCCGGCTGTCAGCTCGGCGCGTATGACCCGCGCCACGTATCGCTTTCGCTTGCGGCGCTGCGCGGAAGCTATGACGCCGGCGTCTTTTTGGGCTGCTGCGGCGCGCCCGCGTACTGGGCCGGCGACGACGAAGCTCTTGAGGAGAACTCCGCGCTTATCCGCCGCGCGTGGAGCGAGCTCGGCGAGCCGGTATTTGTCTTAGCCTGTATGACTTGCGAAAAATTATTTGCCGATTTATTTCCCGAAATTTCTTGCGTGTCGCTGTATGAAATGCTGGCGGCGGCAGATTGCGAACAGGCCGCTTGTGATGTAAATTACGCGCCTACGGCGCGGCCTGCAGGCGTGCTCCCCAGGAACGGGAATCTGGAATGCGACACACGTTTACACAATGCGTTGCCGGAGGCGGATCCGGCCGCGTGCGAAACGTATATGGAAAGCACGCGTAAGGCGCCTGTCCGGGCGCCCGGGCGAAGCCCGTATTTTCAATCCGCCGCGATATTTGACCCGTGCTCCGCGGCGGAAGACGAGCGCGTCAAAGAATCCGTCCGCGCGTTGGCCTCGCGGTCCGGCGTCGCGCTGTCCGAGCTCTCCGAATCCGGTAAATGCTGCGGCTACGGCGGCAATATCAGGCTCGCGAATCCCTCGCTCTATGAAGAAATCGGCTCCAGCCGCGCCGCGGCGTCGGAGCTTCCGTATATCGTCTACTGCGCCAACTGCCGCGCCGTTTTCGCCGCGCGCGATAAGCAGTGCGCGCACATCCTCGATATAGCCTTCGGCCTCGCGCCCGCGGAAATTCCCGATATTGACACGCGCCGCCGCAACAGTCTGGAGGTAAAGCGCTTGATATCGCAGGAATTTTCAAGCGGCTCCGCCGTTTTCCCGGAAGCCGAGCCTTGGGAGGATATAAGCCTCATGATCGCCCCCGACGTCGCCGAGCGCGTTGACCGCAAGCTCATTTCGCTCTCCGATATCCGCGAGGCGCTGTACCTCGCGCGCGAGTCCGGCGCGTGTTTTGAGGCCCCCGACGGCACGCGGCAGTGCTCTATGGCGCGCCCCGCCCTTGTCTACTGGGTGCGCTACCGCTTGTCGCCCGGCGGCGCTTACGAAGTCCTCGACGCGTATTACCACCGTATGAAATTTGAGGGAGCCTGACGTATGGATGCTGTAAAACCGGAAGAAAATTGGCTCTGCGGCAAGTGCAACGTCCCGCTCGAAACGAAAAAAACAGTGTTTTCCTACCTCGGACGCTCGTTTACGCACGATGTGGACGTGTGCCCCAAATGCGGCGCCGTGCTCATCCCGCGCGAGCTCGCGGAGGGCCGCATGGCGGAGGTGGAGGAACAGCTTGAGGACAAATAACGGCGACAAGGAGTGATCACATAAAATGAACCTCGGCAAAACGGAAAGCGTATGCCCCGTATGCTTAAAACGTATTCCGGCGGAGCGGACGGCGCGCGGCGGCGACGTCTATTTAGATAAGCTTTGCCCGGAGCACGGGGCGTTTTCGGCGATAGTCTGGCGCGGCGGCCTCGGCAAAGAATTCGATAAATGGAGGTCATACGCGCCGCCGGCGGGCGCGGATTTATCGTCCATCTCTATCCCCGGCAACAAGACCTGCTGCGCTCTCGTCGAGGTCACAAAGCGCTGCAATCTGCGCTGTCCGGTATGCTTTGCGGAGAGCGGAGATTTGGCGGGAGGATCACCGGCGGAGCCTTCGGTCGCGGAGCTGTTTGAGACGTTCCGCGCGCTCGCGGACGCGGGGAACACGTTTGTCCAGCTCTCGGGCGGAGAGCCTACGGTGCGGGACGATTTGCCCGAAATTGTCGCTGCGGCGCGCCGCGCGGGGTGCGAGACCGTGCAGCTCAACTCAAACGGACGCCGCCTCGGGCGGGAGACGGGCTTCACAAAGGCGCTGGCCGGCGCCGGGCTGTCCTTCGTGTTTATGCAGTTTGACGGCGTAACGGACGGCGTGTATGAAGCGCTGCGCGGCGCGCCGCTCTTTGAAGAAAAGCTCGCCGCGATCGAAGTCTGCGACCGGGAGAATATCGGCGTCACGCTCGTGCCGACGCTTGTTCCGGGCGTAAACGACCGCGAGCTCGGCGAGATCATAGCTTTCGCGGTGCGGCACTCGCCGGCGGTGCGCGGCGT
>JAISFB010000133.1 GCA_031263805.1 Oscillospiraceae bacterium | reverse complement strand
GAGAACGCCGCGAGTATCCCGCCTATATTGGCGGCGCCGTTTTCCCGCGCCAGCGCGCGGTAGGCGTCTATCGGGTGCCCGGAGAGATACATCCCGGTCACCTCGCGCTCCATCTTCATAAGCTCCGCGCCGGAATACTCCGGGATGTCCGGTATCTGCATCTGCGAGGCGCCGTCCTCCGACGCGTAGCCCCGGCCGAACAGGTCGAGCTGCCCCGCGACGTTGCGGCGCAAAGACTCGCTGACGCCGCGCATCACGGGCTCCAATATGGCCGCCATCTGGCTGCGCCGCAGACCGAACGAATCGAGCGCGCCGCATTTTATAAGGCTCTCGAACGCGCGTTTGTTCGCGTCCGTGCCGTGCAGACGGCGCGCGAGCTGTTCGAGGTTCGCGAATTTGCCGCCGCGCTCCCGCTCGGCGACGAGCGCTTCTATAAAGCCGCGCCCGATGTTTTTCGCCGCGACGAGCCCGTAACGTATATCCTTTCCCTCGACGGAAAAATCGGCCAGAGACGCGTTGATATCGGGCGGCAAAAGCTCTATCCCCATCTCGCGGCACTCGGCGCCGTACTCCGAAAGCCTTTCGGGAGAGCCCATCATAGACGACATCAGCGCGGACATATACTCGCGCGGGTAATTCCGCTTCAAATACGCCGTCTGGTACGACACGATGGCATAGCAGACCGCGTGGGGCTTGTTGAAGCCGTAATTCGCGAAATCCATAATTTCGTCGTAAACGCCGGAGGCGACGTCCTCGGGGACGCCGTTCGCTATGGCGCCGGGGATATTTCGCGCTTCGTCGCCGTATATGAACGCGCGCTTTTCGCGCTCGATCTCAGCCTGTTTTTTCTTGCTCATCGCGCGGCGGATCATATCCGCCTGCCCGACGGAGAAGCCGCCGAGCGTGCGCAGCACCTCCAGCACGTGCTCTTGATATACGATGCAGCCGTAAGTTTCCGCGAGGATCGGCTCTAACAGCGGGTGCTTATACGTGATTTTTTTCGGATGGCGGCTGTTTTCAAGAAAACGCGGGATGGACGCCATAGGCCCCGGGCGGTAAAGCGCGATGATCGCCATAATATCCGCGATGCTCGACGGGCGCAGCCCGACGCACACGCCCGTCATCCCCGTGGATTCGAGCTGAAACACGCCGAGCGTCCTGCCCTGCGCGAGCATTTCGTAGGTTCCGGGGTCGTCCTCCGAAATTTTATCTATATCAAAATCCGGCTCGCGGAGGCGGATGACCTTCACCGCGTCGTCTATGATAGTCAGGTTCCGCAGGCCGAGGAAATCCATTTTCAGCAGGCCGAGCTCCTCGAGCGTCGTCATCGTATACTGCGTCGCTATGGAGTCGTCCTTTTTCGACAGCGCGAGCGGCACGTATTCCAGCACGGGTTTTTTTGTGATGACGACGCCGGCGGCGTGCGTGCCGGAGTCCTTGGGCATCCCCTCAAGCGCCATCGACGTGTCTATTACCTTCCTTATCCGCGCGTCTCCGTCGTACATTTCGCGCAGCTTTTTGCCGAGCGGGGAGTCCAGCGCGTCGCGGAGCTTTATGCCGAGCACGTTCGGTATTTCCCGCGCCAGCTCGTTCTCCTCGGCGAACGTCAGGCCGAGGGCCTTTGAGACGTTCCGCACCGCGTTTTTCGCTTTAAGCGTGTTGAACGTGATTATCTGAGCCACGCGGTCCTCGCCGTATTTGCGCTTGACATAGTCTATGACCTCGCCGCGCCGGCGCTCGCAGAAGTCTATGTCGATATCGGGCATACTCACGCGCTCCGGGTTCAAAAACCGCTCGAAATACAGATTATATCTGATCGGGTCTATGGTCGATATATCGAGGCAGTAGCTCGCGACGCTGCCGGGCGCGCTGCCGCGGCCGGGGCCGACGGGTATCCCGTTTTGCTTCGCGTAGGCGATGAAGTCCGCGACGATGAGAAAATAGTCGGTGAAGCCCATTTTGTTCACCATATCCAGCTCGTAGAAAAGCCGCTGACGTATTTCCTCCTCGTCGGCCCGGCCTCCGCCGTACCTTTTCTCAAAACCCTCGAGGCATAGCTTTTCCAGATACTCAGCGGCGTCTGTCTCGCCGTCCGGGAGCTTGAATTCCGGCAGGTGATGCTTCCCGAATTCAAAATCGAAATCGCACATTTCCGCTATTTTCACCGTGTTGTCAGCCGCCTCCGGGGCGTTTGGGAAAAGCGCGCGCATCTCGTCCTCGGATTTGAAATACGAGTCCTGCGTGTCGAATTTCAGGCGGTCGGGGTCGTCCACCGTTTTTCCCGTCTGCATACACATCAAAATGTCCTGAGTCTCAGCGTCCTCGCGCGTGAGATAGTGGACGTCGTTCGTGACGACAAGGGGCAGCCCGGTGTCCTCGTGAAGGCGCAAAAGCCCGGCGTTCACGGCGCGCTGCTCCGGCAGGCCGTGTTCTTGAAGCTCAAGATAAAAATGCCCGTCGCCGAATATATCGCGCATTTCAAGCGCGTGCTCCTTCGCCGCCTCATAGTCCCCCGCCTGAAGGAGCCTCGGTATCCTCCCGGACAAGCAGGCGGAAAGCGCGATGAGCCCGCCCGAGTATTCCCGCAAAAGCTCCATATCCACCCGCGGCTTTATATAAAACCCCTCGGTGAACGCCCGCGAAACGAGCTGGCAGAGATTGCGGTACCCCTCCTCATTCCGGCAGAGCAGGACGAGATGGAACC
>JAISFB010000138.1 GCA_031263805.1 Oscillospiraceae bacterium | reverse complement strand
TGTCCGCCCCGCCTGACTCTTCGAGCACTATGCGGCGCGCTTTTTCGTCGAGCACGTCCTTAGGCGTCTTTTTGTCGCCGTCTATGTAAGAGCTGCCCTTGTATTCCGCCAAAATGGATTCCAAAGTGAATTCTTCTTCGTCGCGTCCCATATATCTATCCCCCGTTTCCGTGTTTATACGAAACCGCGCTGTCTCGCGGCTTCGTAAATTAGCACCGCCGCCGAAACAGACGCGTTAAGTGAGGAAATCCTGCCCGTCATCGGGATTTTCACCGAAAAATCGCAGTTCTCCGCGACCAAGCGCCCGAGCCCGCGCCCCTCCGAGCCGACGACTATCGCCGCGGGACCCGTCAAGTCGGTTTCCCACAGGGTTTTGTCCCCGTTCGGGGCCGCCCCGTAGACCCACAGCCCCGCCGCCTTCAGCTCTTTAAGCGCCGCCGCGATATTCGCGACGCGCGCCGTCGGCAGATGAAACACCGCTCCGGCCGAGGTCTTCGCCACGACGGCCGTGAGTCCCGCGCTGCGCCGCTTGGGGATAATGACTCCGTGCGCGCCCGCGGCCTCCGCCGTGCGGATGATCGCCCCGAGGTTGTGCGGGTCTGAGACCTCGTCGCAGACGATCACGAGGGGCTGCTCGCCGCGTTCGCGCGCGGCGCCGAGTATATCCTCTACGGAGGCATATTCCGTCGCCGAAATGCTCGCCGCTACGCCTTGATGCGCTGACGTTCCGCTGATCCATTCAAGCTTGCGCTTGTCCGCGCGGACGACCACGGCGCCGGCTTCCCGCGCCATCGCGGCTATGCGCGCCAGCGCGGGCGAGTCCTCATCCTTTGAGATATACACCTTGTCGAGCGTAAGCCCCGCGCGCAGGGCCTCCACAACGGCGTTGCGCCCGCAGATGCTCTCGGCGCCGGTCGTTTCCTCCGCTTCGCCGTACCGCGGGTTTGTACCGCCGCTTATCCGCCGCGTGTTATCGGCCGCGCCCCGGCCTGCGCGGGGGAAGCCGCGCCTGTCTCCGTTACTCATGGCTTAAAGGTACGCGCGCAGCGCATCCGCCGCGTCAAGGCGCTCCCACGGCAGGTCTATATCCGTTCTGCCGAAATGACCGTAGGCCGCGACGGGCTGATATATCGGGCGGGCAAGGTCGAGACGCGATATTATGCGCGACGGACGCAAATCAAATTCCCGGACGACAAGCTCCGCGATGCGCTCGTCGGAAATCGCGCCCGTTCCGCGCGTGTCAATAAGCACGGAAACGGGGCGCGCGACGCCTATCGCGTAGGCGATCTCTATCTGGCAAGCCCGCGCGAGGCCCGCCGCGACGATGTTTTTGGCGATATAGCGCGCCATATACGCCGCTGAGCGGTCTACCTTAGTCGGGTCCTTGCCGGAAAATGAGCCGCCGCCGTGCGAGGCGTACCCGCCGTATGTATCGACGATGATCTTGCGCCCCGTGAGCCCGGAGTCTCCAACCGGCCCGCCCGTCACAAAGCGCCCCGTCGGGTTGACGAAAATCTTCGTGTCCTTCGTTATGAGCTCCGCGGGGATCACGGGCTTTATCACGGCGTCCGTCACGGCTTCGCGAAGCGTCTGCTGGGATACGTCCGGGTCGTGCTGCGTCGAGACCACGACGGCGGGGACGCGGGCCACGCGCCCGTCCTCACCGTATTCGACCGTGACCTGCGTCTTTCCGTCCGGGCGCAGAAAGCCGAGCTCGCCGGATTTTCTGACGGCGGCAAGGCGGCGCGAGAGCGCGTGCGCGAGGGAAATGGGCGCCGGCATATATTCCGGCGTCTCGTCGCAGGCGAAGCCGAACATCATCCCCTGATCTCCGGCGCCCGTGTCGCCGTCGTCGTCGTATGCGCTGTTTACGCCTTGGGCGATGTCCGGGCTCTGCTCGTCTATCGCCGTTATCACGGCGGCACTTTTCGCGTCAAAGCCGTATTCCGGGTTCGTGTAGCCGATTTTTTCTATCGTGCGCCGCGCCACGGCGGGAATGTCCACGTATGTATTCGTGGATATTTCGCCCATAACGAGCACAAGCCCCGTCGTCGTGATACATTCGCAGGCAACGCGCGCGGCAGGGTCCCCGGCGATCATCGCGTCGAGCACGCCGTCCGATATCTGGTCGCAGATCTTGTCCGGGTGCCCCTCGGTCACCGACTCTGATGTGAAAATCCTGTTTGACATATTCTTTGATAACGCTCCAATTCTCTGAGTTGTTTTTTTGAGGCTATTTGCCGGAGATCGTGACGCCCTCGAAAGCGGCCCACGGCATAAGGCAGCCGTCGTCCACCGTCTCGCGTGAAATCCCTATTATATTCTTTATCATATCGAAAATATTGCCGGAGATCATCGTCTCGTTGACGGACTCTCCGATCTCGCCGCCGCGAATTCTAAAGCTCTGCCGCGCGACGAAGGAAAAATCGCCGTTCGGCGCGGGCGAGCCGCCCGTGAAGCTGTTGAGCAGCAGCCCGTCGTCGATATCCGCCAAAATGTCAAGATAGCTCCGCTCTCCGGGCTTCACTATCGCGCATGACCTGCACTTCGCGCGCGGCAGCTTCGTTTTCAGCGCGCCGTAGCGCGAGAGCATATAGCTTGCGAGCTTGCCGTTCTCGATTATATTCTGCGCCTCAAGTATGTGCCCGTCCGACATTCTCGGCGGGAATATGAGCCTCGGGTCAAACGGGTCGCACGTCACGGAAAGGCTTTCGGAGGCGACTTTTTCGCCTATTTTGCCTATCCAAGGGCTTATGCCCATGATCATCGGGCTGTCCGACGCGCCGAGCGACAGCGCCGTCGATAGAATCGAATCGAAGCACTCCGGGCTGAGCAGCAGCTTCCCGACGAATTTTCCGCTCATCGGGGCGGGGGCAAGCTGCTTCACACAGTCGCTTAGCGTCCTTCGCACAAACTCGCGCTTAAACGCCGGGTTATCGAGATCATGATCGGTGTATCCAACGCCGCTGATTGTCGAAACCTTGTCCCCGTCGCGCGCGACGAAGCCCGCCGAGAGGCCATATGCCCCCGTGCGCCCGTAATAGCGCGAGCCGTTTGAGTTCGCGTAAACGCCGTGAGAGTTGGAAAAGCTCGTGTCGAGCTTTTCGATGGCGATTTTCGGATAATCGCGCGCACATCCGTCGATAAAGTCCCGCGCGCCGTCATATAGCTTTTCGGGCTCGCCCTCCGTAGGCCCGAGCTCGTAATCATAATCGCCGAAGCTTTCGGGGATGATTTCGGCCTCGTCGGGCTCGGACACCTCGGCGGCCTCTATCACGCTCTTTACGGATAGATCCACGCTTTCGCGGTCTATGCCGTTCATCGCGTAATTCCCGCGCCGCCCTCCGATGAGCGCGCGGATCGATATGCTCTCGCCCACCATCGTCTGCATCATAGACATTTCGCCGTATTCCGCCTGCAAATTATCCGACAGCCCGCAGTTTACAGAGACGTTCGCGCCGTCCGCGCCGCGCTTTTTCAGCTCCGCGAGCGCATATTCGGCGATTTCCATAAGCTTATCTTTCACCGGTTTTCACTCCTTCTTAATTATATTATCTGCCGCCTATCGTGATCTTGCATTTTATCGACGGGCCGCCCATACCGACGGGCATACTCTGCCCCGATTTTCCGCATGTGCCGGCGCCGTTCCAGCGCAGCTCGTCTGACACCATCGTGACGGTTTTGAGCATATCGAACGCGACGCCCGAAACAGTAGTATCGCGTATCGCCCGCCCGAGCTTTCCTTTTTTGATCTCATAGCCCATCGTGACGCCGAACATAAATTCGCTCGTCAAGTCGGCCGAGCCGTTGCCCGTCTGCGTCAGGAAATATCCGTCGTCAACGGAGGCGATCATATCCTGAAGCTTGTCGTTCCCCGGCAAAATCGCCGTGTTGCGCATACGTACAATCGGCTCCGCCGAAAACGCCTCCGCGCGCGCGTTGCCCGTCGGCTCCGTATCGAAGTGGCGCGCCGTGTCGCGGCTGTGCATAAAGCCGCGCAGCACGCCGTTTTCGATTATTTTGACGTCGCGCGCCGGCGTCCCCTCGTCATCGACGAGGACGTTTTGCGGCAGCGCCTCGCCGTAGGCCGTGTTCGCGAAGTCGGTTATGCTGATGAGCTCGCTCGCGACGCTCTTGCCGAGATTCGGGCCGGCGACGCTGCCGGCGCGGACTAAATCCGCCTCCGTCGGGTGCCCTATGGCCTCGTGCGCGAGCATCCCGCCGAGATTTGAGTCTATTATCACGTCGCATATGCCGGCGTCCGGGAAAACGCCGTCCCGCTTTTGCATAAGCTTTTCATACGTCTCGTCGATTTTCGGGAAAAGAACCTCCGGCGAGCTGTACCGGTCCGGGATAAAGCCCGTTCCGTGGTCGAAATCCGAATACTCGACGACAGTTCCGTCCGGCGCCGTGACGCAAAGGGAAAAGTATACCGTCGCCCGCGGGAGCATAGAGTACAGATCGGCTCCGTCGCTCGTGACGACGACCTTTTCGACAGCGTCGCTTATCATAGCGACTGTGCGCGCGGCAAGGCCGGGATATTTTTTGACTATGTACGCGTCGAGCTCGCGCGTGAATTCCATAACGGCGCGCTGCTCGGCATCGTTGTCGTTGGGCTTTGTCGCGAATTTTCCGGGCGGCGCGGACGGCAGCGGCGGATGCTTCGCGCCGAGCTTTGCCGAAAGCAGCTTCGCGTTGCGCGACGCCGCGGCGAGCGCGTTTTCTATCGCCTTGCCGTCATACGACGTGTCCGACGCGACGCCCCAATAGCCCCCGTCGTACACCCGCGCGGACATCCCGCCTTCGACGGCGAAAGAATTCCCCCTGACGTTGCCCGACTGGATATAGACCGTGCGCGAAAGATTCCGCTGCGCCCGCAGCTCTGTGTGGCCCGTAAGCTTTGGCTTGTAAACGCTGAGTAGGTCTTGCAGCAAGGTAATGCGCCTCCTTTTAATATAGCGGTTTAACGATTTTTACAAACGGGATGGCCGTTTGTAAATTGAATTATATCAGCTTTGCCGCAAATTACAAGGTTTTTAT
>JAISFB010000070.1 GCA_031263805.1 Oscillospiraceae bacterium | reverse complement strand
ACTCGATCGGGTAATACCCGTCCGTTTCCCTTTTCAGCGTGAACTGGATGAAGCTTGTGGAGTAGTTGTCTATGAGCGTCACCGCTTTTGCGGTCTCGATCGCGCGCGGGATTGTTATTGTTGCGTCGCTGTTTTGCAGCGTATTTGTACCGATGTTGGAAATTTGGTAGTAATAGTCAGAGCCCAGGTGTACGCTCACGGTGATCGGGTCGCCCGTCTTGTTCGCCATCGAAGCGGGTTTTATTTTAAGCGTGTAGACCGTGTTATCGCTCGTGCTCACAAACTCAGATCCGTCCTTGATCGCCGCGCCCGAGACTGTGACGTCGGGATAAGTCAAAACAATCGGGCGCGCGAACTCGATAGTCAGCGTGTCGGTGATGCCTTTGTAATCGTCGTTGTCCTTTGAGCTGCCTGCCGTGACGCTCTCTATTTCCGCTTTGGGGTGTACCGTGAATTTGACGTTTTGGGTGGCAGAACCTCCATCGTTTTTATAAGTGATCGTTATTGTCCCGGTGTGGCTGCCCGCCGTGAGACCGGAATTTGGCGTGATGATCCAATCGTCGGTTTGGCTTACCGAAAATTTGTCGTTTCCTTCGGTCACTGCGACAGATTCGATCTCTAAGACCGGATCTCCCGTTATCTTCTGCGGCGATACTGTTTCGGGAGTGGTTTTCGCATTTACCTCGGTTCCCACGGCGTAGCCCACATAGACGCTGTCGAAGTCCACTTCGCCAAAGGTGTGTATCCGGAACGCTTTGGCGGCGCTCGCGAAGGAAGCGCCCGGCACAGCCTTGACGCGCACGCTGTACACGCCGGGGGCAAGATTTGTTATGATATTTCCCGACACCGGATCCCAGTCATCGGCAGGATCGCCGAAGGACTGATACTCATACGCAGCGCCGGAATCGGTTAGGGGGAAGGAGCCTTTTCCGCTCTCGTCCTTGGCGTCTTGGGGAGTCCCCGAGGGCACAGGCGGGCGCTCGGGTATCGGGAGCTCCTGCGACGCGCTGTTTATGTGCGCGCCGACGGCGATTTTGATGATGCTGTGTTTGGCGCCGGTCATCCAGCTCTCTTCTATCGCGAGCGTTCCGTTGCTATCCGTCGTTCTTGGCACGCCGTCGATCGTATAACTCGCGGTATCAAGTCCTGTAAGCTGCTCTTTCTCATAGTCGATCGCCGCCGCGGGCGTGGCTTCCGGGATGGCTCTGTTCACCGTGACATTTGTTGTGGCGGAACCGCCCGCGAACGCGTATCCGAGCCCGCCGGCGTTTTCCCACCCGTATATGTTTACCGTGAGCGCCGGCGTTGCAGTATCGTCAGAGGCCGCGGCGGCGTTGGGCGCAACACCGATATCCCAGTATTTGCCCGCGCCGGCGCTGTTTTGAGATACGCCTGTGATATGGAATATGTCTTTGGTGTCGCCTGTAAATTCAACCGCGTGCGCGGTGAAGCCCTCGACGGGCATACTGAACTCCACGGTCAGCGCCGTCGTGTTCACCTTGCCTGCCTCGCCGTTCGCGGTGATGGATTCTATCGCCACTGTGTTGTTTCTGAATGTGATCTCCACGGAGGACGGCATAGACGCGAACGCCGCTGCCGCAGCGCTTTTGCGGACGTCGTATTTGCCCGCGCCGACGGTCACTCTTTTGCCGGCGTCGATCCACTGCGCGCCGCCGCCGCCTTCGGTGTGTATGCGATATTGGAAGTTGTCCGCGCAAGTGATAACGCCGTCGTTGGATATATCGGTCGTCGCGGGCGTGATATGGAACGCCGTCGGCTGCGCCTCCGATCTGCCCGCCACTTGGAATGTCGTCTCCGCGGACGCGGGATATTCTCCGACGCCGTCGCGCATGACGGACACGGTGAAGCCGCCGTCGGCGTAACCCGCGACGGAGCCGCCGTTTACGACGGTCTCTGTTTTATCATTGGCTTTTACCGTCACGGTGTAGTTGCCGGGGACAATGGCGTCTCCGTGGTCGATCCCGTCCGCGAAGCCCAGCGTTTCGGCGGCGTAGTTGATTTTTACGATTTCTGACGCTGTTGGCGCCGGCATCGCGGTATGAGCCGACTTGAGCGAGACGAGAGGGGAGTCGTTGTGGTTTTCGTCGTCACTGACGGCTTTGACTTTCACATTGTATGTCTTTCTCGCCGACAATTCTGTGAATGTGTATTTGTTGCCTTCGTGCGTAGTGGGCGCTACTTCCTGATCGTCGAACTGCCATTTGAGGTCCGCGCCGTCCGGGGCGGGCGCGAGGGTGATCGCAAAACTGCTTTCGGTGACATCAGAGACGGGCTCGGATTCCGGCGTCGGCGCGTCCCAAGTCTTTTTTCCCACTTCGAGGGTTATCTCGGTCGCGAAGGTTTTGCCACTGTCATACGTCGCGGTTATTGTCGCGTTGTATTGCCCGGCGTTGAGCCGGGTTTTCGGCGTGACTGTGACCGTGCTTACCGAGGGGCCTGCGGCGACGCTGACACCGCTGTTCTCGGCAAGCTCGAAATAATTTTTACCGGGCGCGTCAAGCTCAATATCCACGGTATACGCCTTTTCTGTGTCGATGTTTTTGATCGTTACCTTCGCCGGTGTTGCGGATTCGTAGCCGTAGGTGAGCGGCGCGAAGTCTTCCGCCGTTATGCTTATCGGCTCCGGCTTGACTGTTACGGAGCGGGACGCGGGGGCGCTTGCCGTCGCGGGGAAGCGGAAGTCGTAGCCGTTGTAGTTTTCGCCGTAAGGCAGCGTGTCTTCTTCGATAGCGCTCCCTGTTTTCGACTCACTCCAGTCTCCGGTCGTACCGCTTTGCCTGTAAATGTAGTGCGTGCTGTCTTCGAGCTTGTCAATCTTGAGCCCGCTAGCTGAATTTCCGGGCGTTACGAGCGCCGCCGTCAGTCCGGTCGGCGCGGCGGGGCGCGAGGCTATGGACTCGTTCTTTATAAAAGACGCGAATTTTTCGTTATCCTGAACCTGTGACGCGGGGAAGCGCAGATCGATATTTCCTCCTGACGCGCCGGTCCAGCCGATAGCCGAAAACTCGGCGTCCACGCCCGCCTCGAGCGTTTCCCACGCTCCGGAAGCGCCCGTGCGGTATTCGAGTTCGGCGAGACCGGCTGTGATTTTCTCATTTGTGTAATCGACCGTATAATCGCTCGCCGCCGGCGCGGCGGGGCGCGCGTCAAACGTAAGCGTCAACGCCGGCTGTACCTTCGCGTCAGCGAAATCACCCGCCGAGAGACGATATGTGACCGTCCCCGCCGCCAAGAGCTTGTCCGATAGGTCAATGTAGCCGGAGCCCGTGCCGAATTTTATGCCTTCGTTGTTGACTTCATACTCCACCGTTGCCGGGATGTAGCTCCCGCCGCTCGTTACGCGGTCGTTAGCATAGTCTATCTCGAGCTCCCCGGGGTACGGGTAGACGCGCACGCCTTTCATGTAGCTGCCTTGCGGCGGTTTCGCGGCGACGCGGTAGGTCATGCCGGCAGTCGCGGGGAACGTGACCGTTTCGCCGGACGCTGAGTTTTTGCTGTCGAATATCTCGCCGGTGTCGGGATCGACGAGCGCGTATGTGTAGCCGGCTTTTGTGTCCGCTATAGAAATCGCCTTTCCGTCGGACGCGCGCGTCACATCATTCGCCTTGATGTCCTGCCCCGCCTCCGGCGTCTTGATCTTGAGCGCGCCTTCTTGCGCCGCCGCCGCGTAGTCGATCTCGTTGTAACCGAGCGGACGCACGACGAGGAAGTACACGGTATTTGGATCAAGGCCTTCAAACCTCAGCTCGCCGCCGCCGTCTATCCAAATTTTGGCCGGATTAACCGTGTCGGGCTTAGAAGGATCGTCAGACAATGCCGGGAGCAGCGCGTATTCCACGCGGCTGAGCGAGTTTTCCACCGTGATGAAAGCCTTATTGTCAGTGCCTATCCCCGCAGTGACGGACGCGACGACGCCGCCCTCGTCGTTGTTCTTCGCCGGGAGTATTTTCACATCCGAATAGTACCCCTCGTCGAGCACGTCGGCGGGCGATTCGTTCGTGTGGAGCGTTGCGCTGATGGCCGCCACCGGTATGCCTATGACCCTGTACGTCTTTCCGGGCGTCAGGCCGTAAAACGTCAGCACGCCCGCGCCGTTTATGCTGCTGTCATAATACCAGTCCCCGAGCGCTCCGTTAGGCGAGATCGGCGTATTAGGCGACCCGCCCGCGCCGTCCATATCGTAGCGCGCCTCAATGTTCTCCTGCAGCGCCGTCACGCTCGATCCACGAATCTCCACCAACGCGTAGGCGAACCCCGTCTGCGTGTTGACGGCAAGCTCCGTCTCGCCCGTGTAGCTGATCTCCTGATTTGCCGACACGGGGGAACCGGAGGCGAAGATGATGTTGTCGAGACCGCTGCCGCTGTTGCCATCCGGTAAAATGGCGGCAAATCCGAAAACGGTCGTGCCTTGGCCTTCGGGAACGGTGTAGCTGCCGGAAAAGGTTTTGCTGGTAGACGAGCCTGAAAGACCGACGACGCTGACATAATACATCTTGCCGTTATATTCTTGTGAGTATTCACCCGCGGGCATATTGTTTCTATTATATCCCAATCTGTTCATCAAGGCGTTGGTTATGGCTTCAAAGTAATTGTATTTGGTAGATTGGGCCGGAAACGGATTCATTCCATAGGGATAGTATTCGTTTTCCCATTTGGATCCTTCCGTCCCTGTGTAATCGTCCGAACTGTTGATCGCGGGACCAATCACTACCGACATCACATTTGACTGAGTGCCGTAATTTCCGTACCACAAGCTCCATTCATAGATTTTTCCCGGGACAGTAGCGACATCTTGATAAATACTGGACCGAACGCCGTTTCCAAGTTCCATAATAAACTCGCCATTAACTCCGGCACTCACCTTATAGCCGTTCGCAGTCGTACCATTTACCTTATTTACTTGGAAGGTACCTACCGATGGCGTAGGATAGCTATTGTAGCGATTCGAGTGCTCATTCTTCACATCATGTGTTGTACTCCAGCCATTCAGTTTTGTTTCTGCACTGTAATTTGCGTCAATTGCAAGTCCGCCCCACGCATCGCTACTATAATGACTCCAGAATTGCTGACCTACATAGATTCCTGCATGATCTCCGTCATAACGCCAGTACTCCATGTCTCCGTTTATGACGTGGGTCGGCAGCGTCCTGTTTACGACTTTTGTTATGGCTTTTGCGCTGGTGACGGTCGCTGTAGCTCCTTCGGACAGCGTGTTGGTGATTTCCGCCCAGTAGTAGTATGTGCCCGGCGCATTTGGCGCGTCTGTTGCCAGCACGGAGCTTGTCGCGCCGGGAATTTCTGTGCCACCATCGTCCTCTTTGTAGGACATATACCACTGATAGCTCAGATAGCCGCCGTCGGGGCTCATGGCGCGGACGTAGAAGCGCGCTTGCGCACCCAGCGCGTACGTCGAGTCCGCGGGCTGCAGCTGTATGCGTGGTACTGCGGCGCCCGCCGCGAGCGCGGCGGGCGCGGACAATATCCCCGGCGGCTGAGAGCCCGGAGTGAATGCGGGCGCGAGCCCGAGCGTGAGCGCCGCCGCGAGCGCCAGGGAGAGAGCCCGGCGTAAAAATCCGTGTATTTGCAAGTGTTTTTTCATAGTTAGCCGCCTTTCGATCATGTAACATTTTCACTAAAATGTTACATGACCCGGAAAGCCCTTGCAAACAGGAACTTTTCCGAAGGCAAAAAGGCGCCGGCGGACGCGCGCGGGACAAGTTGCGCAGCCAAAAAGGCTTGCGGGAGAAAAGAAAAACAGCCCATGTAACATTTTAGTGAAAATGTTACATGGGCTGACAGGCAAAAACGCGCGGGCGCGCAGTCGCGAAAACTGTGTCAATTGCGGTCGAAACCTTCTATATGATACCACGTTCGGCGGCGGATGTAAAGGGTTTTTGGTGAAATTATGAATGCGCCGCGCGCGGATGTTTGATCGCACACGCGCGGCTCTTATCAATCACGACTCAGCTGCGCGCACGACTCAGCTGCGCGCGGCCTCAATTATCCAGTTCAGCCGCTGAGGGTCGATGCGGTGGTCGGTGGTGCAGTCGCCGCCGAGCAGCAGACCGAGCTTGCCGGCGTTCAGGATGAGCTCTTTTGTATACGACTGCAATTCTTCCTTTGAGCCGTGATAGAGTATGCCGCGCATCTCGTTTTCGTCGTCGCCCCAGTGCGTGTCGAAGCCGCCGAGGACGGATTTTCCGCCGAATAGCACACGGCCGTCGCTGAGGCTGAGGTCATCGACGTGGACGGCCCAGTTGACGCACTTCGCGGGATAGTCGTACCAGAGGCTTATTCTGTTCCGCGTCCCCGCGAAGCCGCAGCAGTGCAGGATATTGTAGTCCGACCAGCGGTTGATATGCTCTAAAACATACAGCTCGCTCGGGCCGATGATACGGCGGTATTCCTGTTCCGTAAAACGGTCGTGCTCCGCATTGCTGACGGGGAAATAAATACCGTCCGCGCCGCTTTCTTTTATTATACACTCCGCAAGCAGCGCGTTGCCCTGCGCCACAATGTCGAGCGCGCCGAGCACGGCGTCCGTATCCTCCCTGACGGCCTTCATAAACACGGCGTCCGACGCGTCGAGACTGTCGCCCTCGAAGCAGCATTTCAGCGTCGTGAACGGCGTAAATACGTTGTAGAATACGCACCGCTCTTTTCCGAACGCTTCGACGAGCGCTTGGACGCGCTCCACCTGCGCCCTGATCCACGGGTCGTCGGCCTCGACGGGCCTTATGCTCCGCAGGTCTGCCGCGGAGCGAAGCTGCTTGCCGTCCGCCGTCGGGAACGCGAAGTATCCGTCGCTCATCACCTTCAGAAAGTCGAGGTCCGCCTGCTTGTAATACTCGATATGCGCGTCGATACAGGGCTGGCCGACGACGCCCTTGTCAAAAAAGTGCTTCCAAAATCCTACCGGGACATAATCCACCGGCTTTTTGTCCATTGCGTTAAATACGCGCGTGCGCTTATCCATCGTCGTTCTCCTTTATAATATGATTTTTGACTGTAATAAATCGGTCAGAGCTCCCGCGCGAGCGTCCACGCGCGGACTGTGGCGCTCATAATATTGCCCACTCCGGAGCAGTCTCCTATCATATGCCACTGCGGCGCACAATCGTGAAAAGAGAGCGCGAGCCCGGTGCGCGCCGTCTGCCCCGTCGCGAAGACGACCGTGTCCGCGGCGAGCTCGGTCCCGTCCGCCAGCGTGACGCCGTCCGGCGTGATCTTTGTCACGCGGCTGTTGAAGCGCGGCGCGATACCGAGCCGCCTGAGCTCGCCGGAGAGCGCCATGGCGTGCGTGCCGTTGCCCTCCGCGCCGAGCGACGGCGCCTGCTCGATAAGCTCGATATCCCGTTCGAGCGTTTTCAGATAAACGGCGAGCTCCGCGCCGACAAGCCCCGCGCCGATTATGACGACGCGCGCTCCGGCGAGCTCGGGGTCCCTGTACACGTCGTTTGCACAGAGCGCGTGTTCGACGCCCTCTATCCCCGGGACGAGCGGCGCGGAGCCGACGGCGGCGATTATGACGTCCGCGTTAAGCGAACGCGCCGCCGCGGGCGTGAGCTCCGTATTCAGCCGGACGTCTACGCCGAGCGCGCCGAGCCTGTGTTCGAGATATTTTATGTACCCCGCGACCCGGCGCTTGAAGGGCACGTTTTCCTCGCAGCGTATCCCTCCGCCGAGCGCGGAGGAGCGTTCGCACAGCATGACGGCGTGCCCGCGCTCCGCCGCGGTTACAGCGGCGTTCATTCCGGAGATACCGCCGCCGACGACAAGCGTTTTTTTGGGCGGACGGGGGGGCGCCGTCTCGTCCTCGCGTCCCGTTTCGGGGTTTATCGCGCAGCGGAAGCCGCGCATAAGGTTCGACCAGCAGCTCATACAGCGCAGACACCGGCGGATATCCTCCGGACGCCCCTCGCGCGCTTTGTTCGGCGTGTCCGGGTCGCACAGGAGCTGCCGCGCTAACGCGACAAAGTCCGCCTTACCGCTTGCTATTATCTCCTCCATAACGTCCGGGTCGCTTATGCTCGCGACGACGGATACGAGGGAGCTTGTGACGTTCCGCTTGATCTCGGCGGCGTACTCGACGTTTCGGTTCTCGGGGCGGAACATAGACGGCGACATTTCAAGCCAATGGTCGTCCGTCATAATGCCGTGGACGCCGAGACTGACGTGGATTATATCAGCGTGACCGTCCAGCCGGCGCGCGTACTCCAAGCCCTCGGCGAAGTCGTATCCGTCCTCAAGCTCCGTCGCGGAGATGCGTATCTCGACGGGGAAGCCGCGCCCGCAGACCTCATGTATCGCGTCGCAGACCGAGACTGCGAACCGGGCGCGGTTTTCCGCGCCGCCACCCCATTTGTCGGTGCGCGTGTTCGTCGCCGGGCTGAAAAACTGCTGCGGCAGCCAGCCGTGGCCGCCGTGAATCGTCACCATTTGAAATCCGCACATTTTCGCGAAGCCCGCGGCGGAGGCGTATGCCCTTATCGTGCTTAAAATCTGCTCCTCGCTCATCGCGCGGCAAAGCCGTCCGGGGGCAATTTCGCCGTCCGACGGGCCGAGGCCGCTCGCGCTGTACCGCCCGGCGTGCGACAATTCCGCGCCGGAAACAGCGCCGCGGCGGGAAATGCTCTCCGACAGCTTTGAGAGGAATTGCATCCAGCCGAAGTCGGACAGGTCGATACACGCGCCGCCGCGGCCCCCGCCGTTCGGAGCGTCCACCTGACACTCGCCGACCACGACCTGCGCCGCGCCCCCCGCCGCCTTGCGGGCGTAATAGCTGAGCGCACTGTCCGGCAGCGATTTCTCTCCGATTTCAACGTATCCCGTCGCGCTTGCGAATATGCGGTTTCGGAAAATTACGTTTCCGACCTTGACGGGGGTGAACAGACGCGGGTATTTCAGAGCGTTCATATCGGGCCTCCTAAAATTTTTTAATTAAATTTTTTAATTAAATTTTTTGATTAAATTTTTTGATTTTGCAAAAACGTCAGCGCGTCAGAATGCTTTTCCGTCGCAGCCGAGGACGTTTATTATTTTATCGCGGACCGTCTCGCGAATATTCTCCCGCGCGGGGGCGAGATAGCGGCGCGGGTCGAACTCGGCGGGGGAGCCCGCAAGCGTCTCGCGCACGCCGGCCGTCGCCGCCAGGCGCAGGTCCGTATCTATATTTATTTTGCACACCGCCATACGCGCGGCCTCGCGCAGCATATCCTCCGGGATGCCCGCGGCGCCGGAGATCGCCCCGCCGCTGCCGTTTATGATATCGACGTATTTCGGCACAACGCTCGACGCGCCGTGCAGGACTATCGGGAAGCCGGGCAGCCGCCGCGCCACCTCCTCTAAAATATCGAACCTCAGCCGGGGCGTCTGCCCGGGCTTGAATTTGAACGCGCCGTGATTCGTCCCGATGGAGATGGCGAGCGAGTCCACGCCCGTTCTTTCGACGAACTCCGAGACCTCGTCCGGCATCGTATAGCCCGCGTCCTCGTCGGAGACGGAAACATCGTCCTCGATACCGGCGATCCGCCCGAGCTCGCCCTCCACTACGACGCCGCGGGAGTGGGCGTACTCCGTCACCTCGCGCGTGACGCGTATATTTTCCTCAAACGAGTGCCTTGAGCCGTCGATCATCACGGACGTAAAGCCGCCGTCAATGCACGACTTGCATATCTCAAAATCCTCGCCGTGATCGAGATGGACGGCTATCGGCAGGCCGGTGTCCGCCTCGGCGGCCTCAATGAGCTTCATCAGGTATACGTGGCGTGCGTACTTTCTCGCGCCGGCGGAGACCTGCAAGATCAGCGGCGCGCGCGTGTCGGCGGCGGCGTCCGCGATGCCCTGGATCGTTTCCATATTGTTTACGTTGAACGCGCCGAGCGCGTAGGCGCCGGCGTAGGCTTTTTTGAACATTTCCGCTGTTGTTACGAAAGGCATTAATATCACTCCGGAATTAAAATTGCGGGCTGCGCCCGGTCGCCCGGTTCGGGCGACTTCGCCGTCATATACAGTAGGCCGGGGGGGCGGCTTCGCCGTCATATACTTTTAGCTGACGGTAGGCTTTGACGTCGTATACTGCAATCTGACGGGCGGCTTTGCCGTCATATACTATGTAGCGCGCGCCTTGCGGCGGCGAGTAAGCCGATAAGCCGGATTCTGTCGTTGAACAGCCATCTATCTGGGACGCGCGTTACCGCGAGCCTCAATGCCACCTCTGCGGAGCGGCCGGGCAAGCCTGTTGCTCCGCGTCGCGGTGTTGCTCCGGATAGAGTTTACAGCGGCGGCGCGTTACCGTACCGTCGAGTGAGCTCTTACCTCACTTTTCCACCCTGACCGGGGTAAACCCCGGCGGTTTATTTCTGTTGCACTTGTCCGATAGTCGCCTATGGCGGGTGTTACCCGTTATCCTTGCCCTGCGGAGCCCGGACTTTCCTCAAAGGGCGGCTTTCGCCGCTCCCTCGCGGCTGTCTGGCTTACTCGCTTTTTTATTCTACAGCACGATGCAAGAAATGTCAAGC
>JAISFB010000069.1 GCA_031263805.1 Oscillospiraceae bacterium | reverse complement strand
CGCGCCGAATGGCGCGTTTCCCGTGCGCGCACGCACGTACAATCCACATCAGCTTGTTTCGCTTACGTAAAGCGACGCGCGGCTTTGGATGACGTTTGCCGTTTCCTCGGCTGTTTTGGCGCCGGAGAAGAAGGCCTCGGCTTCCTCTGTGACGATCTTGGATATCTGTTCGTCGGACGAGAACTTTGTGCTCGCGCCCGATATGGCGCGGAAGGCGCGCTCTACGTCGTCCTCGGTAAGCGCGTAGTCCGCGAAATACGGATCCGTCATATCGATCTCGTCCGGGGAGTTTATGAAAATGCTGCTTGAGCCGCCGCCGGAGTTTAAGCGCGTAATTAAAAACGGATTTGTGAAGTCCCGGTCTTCCAGCGGGATCATTTCGGCGCGCGCTTCTTCCTCAAACCTTCTTTTATCCAGCGAAATACCGTTTGTGCCGGCGCCCGACATTTCGCCCCCCTCGCTTTCGTCATACGTTATCACGCCGCAGATGAATTCCCACGCCAAGTCTTTATTCGGCGACGATTCCGCGACGGCGTAGCCGATGTTTCCGATAACGATGCCTCCGCTTGTTCCCTCCGTCGGAAAGCCTATGAGCGCCGTTTTCTCGCCGAACACAACGTCCATTTCGCGCGCTACACGGGACTCGTTCATATAAGCCGCCCCGGAGCGCAAAAGCACGCGGTCTTCGGCGTAGGCGCCTTCCATCTCGCGCTCGTATTCGAGATATGACGCTTCGTCCGTGAACATCGCGCCGCTTCCGAGCTCCCGCGGGAAGCGTTTGCTGAATTCCAGCGTACTGATAAACTCCGGGCTGTTGAAGGAGCAAGTTCCGGAGTCATAGTCCACGTAATTGCCCATCCCCATCCATATTGAGTAGTTCAGCCAGTCTGACGCCGTCATATTCTGAATTATCAAGGCGTCGGGATACTCGGCGGCTGTCTCGGCGAGCTCCGCCGCCGTTATGCTGGTGCGCGCGCCGAAAATGGATTCTTTGCCGGCGAGCGTTATTATATAAAAGCGCGGCAGAATTTGATATACCTTGCCGTCCTTTGAGCCGAGGGAGAGGATGTTTTCAAACAGGTTTTCGCGCAAAACGCCGTGTTTTCCGGATTCGAGGAATGGCGTCAAGTCCGCCAGCGCGCCCTTAGACGTGTATTTTGTGATTTGGCCCGCCGACGCGATGATGTCCGGTGCGCGGCCGCTCAAAATGTCGAGGTCAAGCTGGGTCTGGCCTTTTGTATAGTCGTCCGGCGTGTTGTATTCCGTGTAATCTTTTACGACTATGCGCGCTGCTCGGTTGGCTTTATTAAAGCGCATCACTGCGTTTAAGTCACCGTAAAGCGCGCCGAGCGTGAGTACTGTTTTGCCTTCGAGCGATGCGTTTTTGTCCTCCGTGAGGGCGTATACCGCCGCCTGCTGCGTCCCGGCGCGGTCCTGCGCCGCCGCCATAACAAAGCCGCCGCCGTCAGTTGAGGCGAAACGCTGATTTCCGTCGTAGCTGATATCGGAGTTTATAAAGTCAATGACTTTTTCGCCGGTCAGCATACCGGACGCCGCGTCGCTCCTCATTCCGTAAATCCCGGACTGATACTGGTAATAGAAGATATACTCGCCGTTTCCGGGATAAACGTTGTAAAAGCTTATAACGCCGCCGCTGTGCTTCACCGCCGCTCCCGCCGACCTCGCCGCGAAGTCGATCGTCTTGAAAACCCAGCTTACGTCCGCGCCCGTCACTTCCTGAATGAGATATATCACCTCGCCCTCGTTTGTCGCCGTAACGCCATAAATATATGCCGCGTCACGCAGCGTGAACGCGTATTTCCCGTCGGCGGAGAACGCGTAAATGTTCTGCCCTTGCAGATAGACGTTCCCCGCCGAGTCGTGCAGAACGTCCTGAACGTACATAACGCCGAGCTCCCCGCCCTCCGGAGAGGATAGGTCGGTATTGAAGACCTCCGTCCCGTCGGGGGCGAGCTTTACTATACTGAACTTGTTTTCGTAGATAGGGTTGGCGGGGTCAGTGTTGTCGCTGTGCGACGCGTTTATCACAAGCCAAAGGTTCCCGTCCGCGTCCGCATCGAACGACGAAATCTGCGCAAAGTCACTGATGGGCGGCGTTTCGCCGTCGTCGGCGGTTTGGGGCGGCTGTTCCCAGTGGGTCTTGACGTCGCTTCCGTCAAGCTTGCAGGATATGAGCGTTTGATACTCTCCGCCTTCCGCGGCGGGCTCGGCTTTATATCCGCTTACGTAGACGCGGTCTCCGGCGGATTTCACGCCGTTATAGTAGACGCGGTCAAGCTCGACCAACAGCGGCGTTTCGGTGAAAACATTTTCAAACGCGATCTTTTCGCCGGGGACGGCGCCGGCGTCCGCGGGCTTGGGCGCACCGTTGCAGCCGGCAAGCAGCAGCGATAAGAACGTTACCGCCGCCGCGAAGCATCGTGTCAGCGTTTTCATTTTATCATCTCCTTAAAAAATCCTCGAAATATTTTCCCGGTTCTTGGGAACCCCGTAGGGGGCAACCCTTGCGGTTGCCCTGTTCATTTTGATTCGCTTACGTAAAGCGACGCGCGGCTTTGGATGACGTTTGCCGTTTCCTCGGCTGTTTTGGCGCCGGAGAAGAAGGCGGCGGCTTCCTCCGTGACGATCTTGGATATCTGCTCGTCGGACGACATCATCGCGTTCGCGCCCGTTATGGCGCGAAATGCCCGCGCGACGTCGTCCTCCGTCAGCGCGTAGCTCGCGAAATACGGGTCGGTCATATCGAGCTCGCCGGGGGAGCTGAAGACGCGGCCGCTTGCTCCGCCGTCAGAGCTCGGGCGCATAATGTACACGGGGTTTGTGAAGTCGCGCTCCTCCAGCGGGACCATTTCGGCGCGCGCCTGCTCGTCAAACAGCCGCTTGTCTAAGGCTATGCCGCCGTCGTTGAATCGCATCACGCGGCCCCCGCCGCTGCTTTCATTATTATCGTTATAGGTTATAACGCTGCATATGAACTCCCACGCCGCATCCTTGCTCGGCGACGACTCGGAAATGGCGTAGACCCCACTCCCGGCGCTCATAACGATGCCTCCGCCTCCGCCCGCCGCCGGATAGCCGACCAGCGCCGTTTTTTCGCCGAATATGACGTCCATTTCGCGCGCAAAGCGCACCGAGCCCCGGTAAGTCGTGTTGCTGTACAAGAGCACGCGGTCCTCGGCATACGCGCCCTCCATCTCGCGTTGGTATTCGAGGTACGACGATTGATCGAACGGCGCGCCGGCGCCGAGCTCCTGCGGGAAGCGCCGGCTGAACTCCAGCGTGTCGATGAACTCTTGGCTGTCGAACGAGCACGTCCCGGCCTCCCAATCGATGTAATTGCTCATCCCCAGCCACATCGCGTAGCTCAGCCAGTTCGGCGCCGTCATATTCTGAATTATCGAGGCGTTGGGATACTTATCGGCGATTTCGGAGAGCTCCGCCGCCGTTATGCCTCCGCGATTTCCGAATATGGACTGCTTGCCGGCGAGCGTCATTATATAGAACCGCGGCATAATTTGAAATACCTTTCCGTCCTTCGCGCCGAGGGAGAGGATGTTTTCAAACAGATTTTCGCGCGAAACGCCGTGCTTTCCGGATTCGAGGAACGGAGTTAAATCAGCCAGCGCGCCCTTTGCCGCGTATTTCGCGGCGGAGCCCGGCAGCGCGATAATGTCCGGCGCGCGGCCTCCTATGACATCCATATCGAACTGCGTCTGCCCCCCGGTATTGTCGCCGCCCGCGTTGTATTCGGAATAGTCCCGGACGATCACGCGCGCCGTGCGGCTGGCCTTATTAAAGCGCATAACGGCGGCGACGTCGCTGTAAAACGAGCCGAGCGTCAGCACTGTCTTGCCCTCGAGCGACGCGTTTTTGTCCTCCGTGAGGACTGATACCGCCGTTGTGGTGTCCATACGTCCGGAGCTTTGCACCATCATAATAAAGCCGCCGCCGTCTATCGGCGCGAAGGACTGCGTCCCGTCGTAGCTTATATCGGAGTTTATGAAGTCAACGATTTTTATCCCCGTCATCGTCGCGCGGTCCATCCCGTATATCCCGGTCTGATACAGGTAATAGAACGTATACTCGCCGCTGCCGGGATAAATGCTTACGTTGCTTCCTAAGTAGCCGCCGCCGTTGTATTTCAGCGCCGCGCCCGCCGCCTTCGCCGCAAAGTCTATGGGCTTGAAAACCCCGCTTACGCTCGCGCCCGTCAATTCCTGAACGAGATATATGATCTCGCCCTCGTTCGTCGCCGTCATCGCCTGAATGTATGACGACGCGTCGCGCAGCGTAAACGCGTATTTCCCGTCGGCTGAAAACGCGTGAATGTCCTGCGCTTGCAGATAGACGTTGCCCGCCGAGTCGTGCAGTATAGCCTGAACGTACAGCTCGCTGAGCCCGCCGCCCGCCGGGGAGGATAAGTCCGTGTTGAACAGCTCCGTGCCGTCGGGGGCGAGCTTTACGATGCTCAGCCCGTTTTCGTAAATCGGATCGGCGGGGTCCGTGTCGTCGCTGCGCGCCGTTAATATCGCGAACCAGAGATTCCCGTCCGCGTCCGCGTCGAACGCCGTGAGCTGCGTGTATTCGCCGACGCCGCCGTCAACGGCGCTTTGGGGAGGCGGCTCCCAGTGCGTTTTTGTGTCGCTTCCGTCGAGCTTGCAGGATATTAGAGCCGGTATCGCCGGCTGAAACGAAAGGTATTGCAGCAGGTCGCGCGGGATTTCCGCGCCTTCGCCGTCCTCTACGGGCGGGAGCTCCGCCGGCGGCGCGGTCTTATAGCCGCTGAAATATACGCGGTCTCCGGCTGATTTCACGCCGTTGTGGTTGACGCGGGTGAGCTCTATCGGCAGCGGCGTTTCGGTGTAGACGTTTTCAAAGGCGAGCGTTTCGCCGGGGGCCCC
>JAISFB010000020.1 GCA_031263805.1 Oscillospiraceae bacterium | reverse complement strand
GCGAAGCGGGAAAGCAGGAAAATTCGCGCGGATAGGAGTTTGAGTTTATGACAAGCGAATTGATGAAAGAGTCGATAAGATTTTATATCGGGGCGGATTATTTGATAGTCAATAATCTGCTGTGGGGCAACGGCGCCAATCTGGACAGGGGAATCGAAGCCGTACATCGGAATAACTTGGGTATGATTCGCGAAGCGACGGAAATGACGCCCGCAGTCCGTTGGGGAGTGTCCGCCGCCGACGGGCAAAAACTGCTTGATGCCTATAAGCGCAGGACGCCCGATGAAATTACAGACGTCACTAAAGCGGAAATCATAAAGACCGCGATAACCGACATCCATAATATTTGCGATGCAATGCGGCCCGCGGACGATGAATTATTGCTTTACAGGAACGTCGCGGAGGCGTACGCGATCAAAGACCCCGCCGTCGGCGGCACGGTTGATATAAAAGGCATAACCTCCACAACTACCACAGGCCAGAAAGTTGATTACGGAACCGGCGACTTTCAAATAACTTTTCATAAATACGAGATCAGGGTTCCCAAAGGTATGCCGATCTTGGCGCTTGAAAATGATTACCGAAATGAAAACGAAGTGATTTTACCGCCTATGCGATATAGGATCGCAGGCCTCCGCGACGGCGAGGACGGTAAGGTTATCGAGCTTGAAGCAATTGCGCCCCTCGACGTCGGTCTGTTGATAAAAGACGCCGAGGGGCAGCTTGCCGCGTTATGGGGAGAGAACAACGATCTCAGGAAATAAAGCCCGAGGCGTCGATGAACGCGTTCGCGCCGCCGACGGCGGGCAGCTTGCCGTCCCATTTCTGCGTGCGCTGATATTCTAAGTACGCCGCGCCCGACTGCGCGAGCTGCTCTTGTATCGCCTCGATGGCGTAGGCGTCGGCGTCCGCCTGCGCCTTTGTCGCGTAGGCCTCCGCGTCGGCGCGGGCCTTTGTCGCCTCGGCCTGGGCCTTTGCCTGCTCGACCTGCTGCTGCGCCTCGATAGTTATTTTCGCGAGCTCCTGCTCCGCCTTCAGCGCTTCCTGCTGGGCTGTCTGCTTTGCCTCGACGGCGCGATTGAATTCGTCTGAAAACTCGAAGTTCATAATGTTGAACTCGTCCGTTACGATGTCGTAGGAGCCTATTTTCTGGGCAAGCTCGTCCTTTATCCCGGCGGAAACGGTCTGCCGCTGGGTTATCAGCTCCTCCGCCGAGAAGCGGGCGACGACTGACTTTATCGACTCCTGTATCGCGGGCGAAATGATGCGCGCCTCATAGCCCATACCGACGTTTTTGAAGAGCCGCGCCGCCCCCTGCGGGTCGATATGATAGTTTATCGCGGCGAGCACGGACACTGTTTGCAGGTCCTTTGACGCCGCCGAGGAGCTGGCCTCCGTCTTCTGAGTCTGCGTGTTCACCTTCGTGACCGACATCACGAACGGGATTTTAAGGTGAAATCCCGCGGCTAACGTGTTCTCCCTCACCGCGCCGAGCACGGATACGACCCCGACAGTCCCGGATTGCACCGTGACGGTCGATAAAAAGAACAGCAGCACGGCGGCTGCGACGATCACGACTGCGGCTATGGCGCGGCGCGTGTTTTTCCCGTTTCTGAATTCCATCAATGACATCCTCTCAAAAATTATTTGCCGAAAATTATTTGCCGAAATTTTATTATTCGGCACCTTACCGCGGCGCCCTTACTACACTATACTATCACATACTTAAAAATAAGTAAACCTCAGATTATATTGCGCTTAAAAATAGGCGCCGGAGCAATGGAATTGACTTTACCGGCCCGGTGATATAAAATATCGGAAATAGCTTCGTAGTCGCGGGAACCGCGACCGGGCTGTAAGCCCGCATTTTTGACATAGCCGGGCTGTAAGCCCGTATTTTTGAAAGGACACGCGAAATGCAGCAGAAAATTTCGTTCACTCCGAAATATCCGCGGCTCGTATCGCCGCTGCGCATAGGCGGCATCACGCTGCGCAGCCGTATGTGCTCCGCGCCAATGGGCTTTCCGTATATAACGGAAACCGGGCTCGTGACCAACGAAATGACGGCGTTTTATGAGCTCCGCGCGAAGGGCGGAGCCGCAATAGTGACCGTCTCCGAGGCCGTCACGCATCCGACCGGAAAAAGCCACGGCCGGCTTTTAAGCCTTTACGCGGACGGCGCGCTGCAAGGGCTGACCGATCTCGCCCGCGCGATAAAGCGGCACGGCGCGGCGGCGTCTATCGAGCTCAACCACGGCGGTATGTTTTCCGAGATGGATATCCCCGGCGACAGCCGCGACGCCGAAATAGTCAAATACGGCCCGTCGGAGCTCGTGCTGCCCGACGGCAAGCGCGTCCGCGAGATGCCGAACGAAATGATAGACGATATAGTGGCGTCATTCGTCCGCGGCGCGGCGCTCGTCAAGCGGGCGGGCTTCGACATCGTTATGATACACGGGGGGCACGGCTGGCTCATCGAGCAATTTTTGTCCCCCGCCGTGAACCGCCGTACCGATAAATACGGCGGCAGCCCCGAAAACCGCGCGCGGCTCGCCCTTGAGATAACTACCGCCGTCAGAGCCGCCGTCGGGCGCGATTTCCCGATAGAGCTGCGGATAAGCGGAGAGGAGCGTATCGAAGGCGGGTACGGCATAAAAGACGCCGTCGAGTTTGCGAAGCTCGTCGAGGGCAATATTGACCTGCTGCACGTCTCGGCGGGGTTCGGGGAGGACGGCTTCGCGGATACGCATCCGTCTGTGTTCGCCCCGCACGGCGCGAACGTGCATCTCGCCGCTGAGATAAAAAGGCACGTGTCCGTCCCCGTCGCGACGGTCGGCGGGCTCAATGACCCCGGCGAGATGGAAAGGATAATAGCGTCCGGCAAGGCCGATTTGGTCTGTATGGCGCGGGCGCTGCTGGCGGACCCCGAGCTTCCGCGCAAGGTCGAATCGAACCGCGCGGACGAAATTATGCGCTGCCTGCGCTGCTTCACCTGTCACGCGGAGCGTATGCTGACGCAGACGCGCGTCTGCGCCGTAAACCCGATAATAGGCCGCGAGCTTGAGGCCGGAGTCTCCGGGCCGGGATACGGCCGCCTCGAAGCGCCGGGCGGGGAGAAAAAACGCGTGCTCGTCGCCGGAGGCGGTCCGGGCGGTATGACGGCGGCGCTTACGGCGGCCCGGCGCGGGCATTCGGTCATACTGTGCGAAAAGGGACACGCGCTCGGGGGCGCGCTGCTCTCCGAAGCCGGGATACCGTTCAAGAGCGGGGTGTTTGATTTTATAAAAACGCGGGAGCGGCAGATGCGTCTCGCCGGCGTCGATATACGCTTCGGCGCGGAGGTGACGCCGGAATTTGTCCGCAGGATCGCACCGGATGCTCTCATCGTCGCCGTCGGCGCGGAGCAGATAGTACCGCCGATACCGGGGATACAGCGGGAAAACGTGATACCGGCGTCCGTTCTGCCGGAGCGTATTTCGGAGCTCGGGCGGAGCGCCGTCGTACTCGGCGGCGGGCTCGTCGGGTGTGAAACGGCTGTTTTTCTGGCGCAGCGCGGGATAAAGACCGCCGTCGTCGAAATGGGGCCGCGCCTCGCTCCGGACGCCAATCCGCGGCACGGGCCGATACTGCTAAAGCTCGTATCTCAGCTCGCCGAAATACACGTAAACACGCGCGGTACGGCGGTATCGGAGCGCGGGCTGACCGCCGCCGAGGAAAACGGAGAGGGATTTTTGGGCGAGGAATTTTTAATAGAAGCCGACACCGTCATCGTCGCGGCGGGGATGCGGCCCCGCCGGTCGATCGCCGACGCGCTGCGTTCGCTCGCGCCGGAAACGGCGTTCGTCGGAGACTGTGTCGCGGCAAAAAACATACGCGAGGCCGTGTTTCGCGGCTATCACGCCGCGCTCGATCTATAAGAAACCGCCGTAGGCTTTTACGGAGGAAACATAAAAATACGGAGGTATATCAATTGTACATTGCAGTTGTGGACGGACAGGGCGGCGGGCTTGGCCGCGCCGTCGTCGAAAGGCTCCGCGCCGCGCTCGGCCCGGACGCTGAGATAATTGCTCTCGGCACAAACGCTTTGGCGGCGTCCGTTATGATCAAGGCCGGCGCGAACGAGGGCGCATCCGGAGAGAACGCCGTCGTCGTGAACGCTCCGAAGGTCGATTACATACTCGGCAGCGTCGCGATACTCGCGGCGGACTCTATGCTCGGCGAGATAACGGCGCCGATGGCCGCCGCCGTCGCCCGAAGCCCCGCGAAAAA
>JAISFB010000212.1 GCA_031263805.1 Oscillospiraceae bacterium | reverse complement strand
TCACCGCGCAAGCGCGCTCACGATAACAAGCGCCCCGAGCTGCCACAGCTCGCATCGCTGCAAAAACCACCCGGCGAGGTCCCCGGACATCCCCTCGAATTTCTTTTTGGCCGTCCGCCAGAGCGAATCATTGCACACGAGTGTCACAAGAACCCACGGGAGCACCTGATCGTACGATAAAGCAGCGGCGACGCCAATTATAAAAAACGCGATAAGTACAAGAATGAAAGCCACAAATATCTCAAAGCGCCCATTTTTCCCGGCTGCGTCGTGAAATGCGCGACCCGTGCCGTCCGACGCGGGTTTGAAATTCACCACGGCGAAAGCCGAAAATGCCCGCGATATAACGAAGCCAAAGCAATACAGCGCCGCGCTGCTCGTACTCCCGTCAAACGCGAGGGCAAGCGCGAAATACGCCAACAGATACGTCACGACGCCGATGACGCCGAACGCGCCGGCGCGCGGGTCCTTCAAAATTTCCCGCCGCCGCTCGGGAGAGACGACGGCGCCCAGCGCGTCGCACGTGTCGCACAGCCCGTCGAGATGTATCCCGCCCGTGACGGCGAGCGGCAGCAGCGTCATCCCGAGCGCGCGCAAAGCGTCGTGCAGCTCAAAATAGTCCGCCAGCCGCAAAAAGGCGAACATTATCCCGCCTATAACGGCGCCGACGAGCGGAAACGCCGTCATCATATGCCGCATAATTCCCTCGTCCCACTCTATCCGCGGCATCGGGATACGCGAGAACATCGAAAACGCCGCTATTATCGACTTGAAGAAGGTTTTAATATGATCACCTCAATTTTTCGGAACCTTTAGTTTTCTTCGGCTTCACGGCGATCTTGCTCCAAAACAGCCTCTATTTGCCTTACTAATTGATCCTTTCCGGGAATATAATAAGTGTACTTCGACGCGAATATCTGATTTTCCAGACCGCCCAAGGCATATTCGGCCACAACTTCATCTTTGTCGGCGCAGAGGATGATGCCGATCGGCGGATTATCGTCTGGCTCATTCACCTCGGTTTTGTAGTAGTTTATATAGCCGTTCATCTGCCCGGCGTTTTCCAGACGGAATTTGCCGATTTTGAGGTCGATCAAAACGTAAGCCTTCAAAATTTTATTGTAGAAAACCATATCGACATAGTAATGGGTGTTACCGATAGTCACGCGCTGCTGTGTTCCCACAAACATAAAACCCCGACCGAGCTCCAAAAGAAAATCCTCAATACGTTCGACGAGACGTTTTTCAAGCTCGCTCTCTTTATTCGGCTTGCCATCCGGTAGACCGAGGAATTCGAGCACATACGGATCCTTGATTATATCCTCCGGTTTTTCAATGACTTGCCCCTTACGGGCGAATTCCAAGACTTTTTGTTTACTTAAAGTTCCGTCTGAGAGAAGCAGACGTTGGAATAACGCACTGTCTACCTGGCGTCGAAGCTCGCGCACAGACCAACGGGCGGCGAGACATTCCTTTTCATAAAAGCTTCGCTCGTCTGTATCGGAAACGCCTAAAAGTTCGCAGTAATGTGACCAGCTCAGGCGGTCAGACAGTGTCTGACCATCAGGATAACTTTTATAGAAATTTTTCATATTGATCAAATTCGGGCGCGAAAAGCCTTTACCTAATTCATTTGTCAGAACCCGTGAAAGAGCAAGCATAAAATTGCGCTCTGACATACCGTTGAAAATGTTTGTCTGCGCACTGTCGGCGATAAGCTTACCGATCTGCCAGTAGGAACGCAAAAGTTCATAATTGACCGCAGCGGCAACATTTCGACGCGCCTGCTCTATTATGGTTTTTATCTGATTGACGATATCCGAATTGATTTTGGTAAGCTCCATACTGTTCACCGTTCCTTTATAGATAAGCGGGCTCGTCACCAAGCGGCGACAAAGCGCTCGGCTTCGTCTAACGCGTCGAGGCCCTTCAGCGTCAGGGATACGCAGGGTGAGCTTCCGGCTTCCACGCGCAGCCGCCCCGTGTATTCCGGCACGGAGTAAAGCGACGTCACGCGGCTTAAATCGAAGTCCGTCAGGCGGACGCGCAGCCGCCCGTCCTTTTGTGTGAGCTCTGATATGCCGAGCTCCGCCGCCTGCGCGCGCAAGCGGGCTATGCGCACGAGCGCGACGGTCTCGGGCGGCGGGTCGCCGAAGCGGTCTATCAGCTCGTCTATCAGCTCGCCGGCGTCCTCCTCCGTGCGCACGCGCGCTATGCGGCGGTATAAGTCCACGCGCTGCGCCCCGGACGGCACATAGCTTTCCGGCAGCCGCGCCGCGACGGATAGATCCGCCGTGCATTCGGCGCGCGACGCGGGCTTCTCGCCCTTTTCCGACGCGACGGCCTCCTCCAAAAGCTTCAGATACATATCATAGCCGACCTTCATCATATGCCCGGACTGGTCCGCGCCGAGCAGATTCCCCGCCCCGCGGAGCTCTAAGTCCCGCATGGCTATCTTAAAGCCGGCGTTGAATTCCGCGAATTCGCGTATGGCGCCGAGCCGCTTCGCCGCCACCTCGGTGAGAACCTTGCCGCGCCGGAATGTCAGATACGCGTACGCCCGGCGCGGGCTGCGGCCGACGCGCCCGCGTATCTGATGCAGCTGGGAAAGCCCCAGCTTGTCGGCGTCCTCGACGATAAGCGTGTTGACGTTCGGGATGTCGATCCCGGCCTCTATTATCGTCGTGCAGACGAGCACGGAGATATCGCCGTCGGAAACGCGCTCCATCACGTCGGAGAGCTCGTCCTCGTCCATGCGCCCGTGGGCTGTGGCTATCGTGACGCGCTCTCCCGCGTCCGCGCCCTCGGGATTTAGCATTTCGTTCAGGCGGGACGCCGCGCGGTCTATAGTCTCTATGCGGTTGTGCAGATAATACGTCTGCCCGCCGCGCGAGACCTCGCGGCGTATCGCGTCACAGACGACGCCCCAGTCGTGCTCTAAAACGTAGGTCTGCACGGGCTGGCGCCCCGTCGGCGGTTCTTCTATGACGGACATATCGCGTATGCCGGACAGCGCCATATTCAGCGTGCGCGGTATCGGCGTCGCGGACAGCGTCAGCACATCGACGTTTTTTGACAGCTCCTTCAGCCGTTCCTTATGCGTCACGCCGAAGCGCTGCTCCTCGTCCACGACGAGCAGGCCGAGCTTGCTGAATTCCATATCGCGCTGCAAGAGCTTGTGCGTCCCGATGACGATGTCGCACGAGCCCTCGCGTATGTTTTTGAGCGCTTTTTTTATCTCAGCCGGGCTGCGGAAGCGCGAGAGCACCTCGATATTCACGGGATACCCCGCGAAGCGCTTTGACGCCGTGATAAAATGCTGCCGCGCGAGCACCGTCGTCGGGACAAGCACCGCCGCCTGATACCCGTCGAGCACGCATTTCATAACGGCGCGCAGCGCGACCTCCGTCTTGCCGTAGCCGACGTCCCCGCACAGCAGGCGGTCCATCGGGACGGCGCGCTCCATATCGCCCTTTATTTCGGCTATGCACCGCAATTGATCGTCGGTCTCCGGATAGCCGAACTTTTCCTCAAACTCCCGCTGCCAGGTGGAGTCCGGCGAAAACGCGCGGCCTCTCGCGCTCTGCCGCGCGGCGTACAGGGCGATAAGCTCGCGCGCTATATCGCGGGCGGCGCGGCTCGCCTTGCTTTTCGCCTTTACCCAGTCCGTTCCGCCCATTTTCGACAGGCGCACGGGGGAATCCTCCCCGCCGCCGCCGATGTATTTTGAGAGATTGTCGAGCTGCGTGGCGAGGATATACAGGCTGTCGCCGCCGGCGTATTCGATTTTCAGATAATCCTTGACGACGCCGTCCACCGTCATCTGGAATATCCCGAGAAAGCGGCCTATCCCGTGGTGCTCGTGGACGACGAGGTCGCCGATATTCAGATCGGTAAAGCTCTGGACGCGCTCGCGGTTCGATTTCGAGCGCGTTCTGCGAGGCCGCGCGGCGCGCACCTCGCTGTAGTGCCCCTCTGTCAGTACGGCGAGCTTTATAGACGGGTATTCCATCCCGCCGGACAGGGCTCCGACGGCGACGGCGGCGCTTCCCGGCTCCGGCAGCGTGCGCAGGTCGTAATCGAGCGCCGAGCGGAGCTCTTTTTCGGAAAGATACCGCGCGAGCGCGTCGGCGGCGGCGCGCGTCGGCGACGTCAGGACGACTCTGTAGCCGCTGTTTATGTAGTGCCCGAGCTCCCCCGCCGCCGTTTCAAGGCTCCCGCCGTAGCTCGGGAGCTGTTTGGCGAACGCGGACGCGGCGAGCTTGGGCGCTATCGGATATTCCGAGACCGTGAACGCGTCGGACATTATGACCGCGAACCGCCCGAGGGCGGCGAAAAGCCCGTCCGTGGATTCGTTGAACCGCAGCAGCGACGCATCCATCGTCCCCGCCTCCAGCAGCGGCAAAAGCTCCTCGTAAAGCTGCTTTTCGGCGCGTTCGGCGGCCTGCTTTACGCGCGCCGGCTCGCTTATCAGCACCGCGGCGTTTTCGGGCAGATAGTCGAGCCCGGAGGCGAACGGATAAACGAGTTCGATATACCTGTCGGCGGCCGGGAAGCTGCGCCCGCCGCGCAGCCTGTCGAGCTCCGAGGCTATCTGTTCGCGCCGCGCCGCGCCGCGCGCCCCGCGTGAGCGCTCGGACAGATTTTCAAGCTCCGCGATAAGCCCGGCTTCGCCGCCCGGCGAAAGCGCCGCCAGCGTCTCCGCGGCGGGCAAAACGACGGCGCGGGCGCACAGCTCGCCCCGCCGCTGCGTGGACGCGTCGAAGAACGAGAGGGAATCTATCTCGTCTCCGAAAAACTCCGCGCGCACGGGCTCCCGGTGCGCCGGCGAAAATATATCGACTATACCGCCGCGCCGCGCGAACTGCCCGCACGAATCCGCCTGCTCGGAATGCGAATAGCCCAGCTCGGTGAGGCGCGCGCAAAGCTCGTCGATATCGCGTGTCTCGCCGGGCGAGAGCGTGAAAACGGAGCTTTTCAGTATATCCTGCGGTATGGCGCGCTGCATAAGCGCCCAGGCGGTCGTGACTATGACATCCGCGCGGGGCAAAGCCTCGTCGTCTATACCGCCCGAGACGCGCAGGAGCGCCGCGAGCCGCCGCCGCTCGTATTCGCGCGAAACGCCCTCGACGTCGCGGAAGACAAAATCGCGCGGCGGGAGCACGCAGACGTCCTCGCCGGTGAGCGCCGCGAGGTCCCCCGCGGCGCGCCGCAGCTCTAACTCGTCGGAGGCGACGTAAACGACGGGACGGTCGGTTTCGGCGCGCACGGCGGCAAGCAGATGCGCCCGGTGTACGCCGGAAAGCCCGGAAATCAGGGCGGGGCAGGCGCCGGATTCTACCGCGGCGACCGTCCGGGCGATTTCCGGTTCGTCAAGAAGCGCTTTTACAAGATTCAGCATCATCACTCATCCATACATATTAATTGCGTATTTTACGCGCGGATCACAGGGGCTTTTTCAGTATCGCCGCCCAGCGGCGCGGGTATCGCGGCGGGCACTCGCGCGTTTTGCGTATGACGACGGCGCGGCGGATAATATCCGTCCCCGGAAGCGCGTATTCTCGCACGGTCTCAAGCTCGCCGCCGAGGATTTCTATCGCCCGGCGGGCGCCGTCTATCTCCTCGTCGCAGTCCGCGCCCTTCATCGCGACGAACGCGCCGCCGTCGCTTGTCAGCGGCAGGCACATTTCGCACAGGGCGTCCAGCCGCGCGACGGCGCGCGCCGTTACAAGCTCAAAGCCCGCGCGGCGCGTTTTGGCGAGCTCCTCCGCGCGCGCCGCTTCACAGACGACATTCGCAAGCCCCAGCGCCGCCGCCGTCTCGCGCAGAAAATCGACGCGCTTTTCGCGCGCGTCGAGCAGCGTGACGCGCAGCTCCGGGCGAACGGCGGCGAGAACCATACCGGGAAAGCCCGCGCCGGAGCCGACGTCGAGCAGCCG
>JAISFB010000211.1 GCA_031263805.1 Oscillospiraceae bacterium | reverse complement strand
TACCGGCTGTCCGGATGCGCCACAATACTGCCGGAATTTGAAAAAATCTCCGTATATCCGCCCTGCGCGCGCATATCCTCCCGTGAAACCATCTCTTGCAGCTTATCCAGAACGATATCCGGAGAGATGATGCCGATAAATTTCCCGTCGTGGGTGATGGGGAACACAAAGCTGGCGAGCATGACCTCCGTATCCTGCAACGGATACAGATACGGGTCTGTAATATATTCGTGCAGCGTTTCCTTCGGGACGATGTACCAATCCTCGGGATCGATGCTGGGCAGATATTCGGCCTCGATATTCGTGCCGAGCTTATTCCAATACGGCGCATAGCGCCCCGCTTCGTCGTACAAAGGCTCCTGCCCGGCGTACTCCGCGTCTTTTCCGTCGAGCGCGTCCGGTTCGTAGGCTATGCAAAACGCGGTTATGTACTCCTTTTGCACCAGCGCGTTTTTCAGAATATCGTTCATCATCTGCCGGTCGGTCAAATCGTGATCCTTCAGCGTCCCGAACACCGTCGCGAGCGTCTCCGCCGTTATTCTGGCGCCCTGCAGCTCCGCCTTGATCTCGTTCTTATATCTCTCCGCCGACTCCTCCGCTAAATTGAACGCGTCCTTCTTCGCCAGCGCGATGCTCCTGCCGGAAACGATCCACGAGACCATCAGCAGGGACACAACGACGACCGCCGTGACAAGAAGGAATATCTTTGCTTTCAAATTCAGGTTCTTAAACATGGTTGCCCTCCAAAATTTACTGCGCTTCTACTTTACGCGCCTTTGCCCGTCAGCGTGATTCGACGCATACTTTAACACTCCCCCGGATAGATCCGAGGGGGTGTCAGGGAGTATCAGAGTATACCACGAAAAGCAAAACCGGTCAACACGTTTTTCACATTTCACGCGAGTAAACAGTATCGCCTTGCCCGCTCCCCGAAAATCGGACATCTTGCTTTTTCAGTCAAACCGTGCTATACTTCCCCCAACACAAATACGGAGGTTTCTATGGATCTTTCTCTAAAATGGCTGGCGGATTTTACGGAAATAAACGTCGGCGCGGCGGAATACGCCGAGGCGATGACGATGTCGGGCTCAAAGGTGGAGACAGTGCGAGAGCCGGGCGCGGAGATTGTCAACGTCGCCGTCGGGCGCGTCATCTCAACAGAGCGGCACCCGGATTCCGACCATATGTGGGTCTGCCAAGTGGACGTGGGGCGGGACGAGTCCGTTCAAATCGTCACGGGCGCGCAGAACGTGCGCGAGGGCGACTTTGTCCCCGCCGCGCTGCACAAGTCGCGTCTGCCGGGCGGCCGTAAAATAGAGCGCGGCAAGCTGCGCGGCGTCAAAAGCGAGGGTATGCTGTGCTCGCTCGATGAGCTGGGGCTCGACACGCACGATTTCCCCGGCGCGACGGAAGACGGAATTCTTGTGTTCACGGAGACGGACGGCCTCGTCCCCGGCGGCGATGTACGCCCCGTGATCGGCGCCGACGACTGCATAGTTGAATTCGAGATCACAAATAACCGCCCGGACTGTCTTTCCGTAATGGGTCTGGCGCGGGAGAGCGCCGCGACGTTTAATACGCGCTTTGCGGCCCCGGAGCCGCGCGTCGCGGGCGGCTCCGGCAATATCGAAGACCTGCTTACCGTCGAGATCGAAAACCCCGGGCTGTGCCCACGCTATACGGGCAGGATGGTTAAGAACATAAAGATAGCGCCGTCGCCGAAATGGATGCGTCAGCGCCTACGCGCCTCCGGCGTTCGCCCGATCAACAATATCGTCGATATTACAAACTACGTAATGCTGGAATACGGCCAGCCGATGCACGCTTTTGACTACGCCTGCCTCAGCGGCGGCAAGATAATAGTTCGCAACGCGCGTGAGGGCGAAAGCCTCAATACGCTCGACGGGACAAAACGCGCGCTCACGCCCGATATGCTTGTCATTGCCGACGCCGAAAAGGCCGTCGGCGTCGCCGGCGTGATGGGCGGCGCGAACAGCGAGATAACGGAGAGCACGAAATACGTCGTATTCGAGTCCGCGAATTTCGACGGAGTGTCGATCCGCCGCACGGCCGCCGCGCTCGGAATGCGCACGGACGCCTCCGGGCGGTATGAAAAGGGGCTCGATATACAAAACACGCTGCCCGCCGTGCAGAGAGCTTGTGAGCTTGTAGAGCTTCTCGGTGCCGGCGAGGTACTTGACGGCATAATCGACATACGCGCGGGAGAATACGTCCCGCGCACACTCGCGCTCGCGCCGGAGAAAATAAACGCGCTGCTCGGCACGGAGATAAGCCGCGCGGAGATGGTTTCGATTTTAGAGAAAATCGGGTTTACCGTCGCGGGGGACGATGACGTTGTCACGGTTCCGTCGTGGCGCGGCGACGTTGAGCACTGGTCCGATCTTGCCGAAGAAGTCGCGCGGTTTTACGGCTACGATAAAATAGAGCCCACGCTGTTTGAGGGGCGCGCCGCGCGCGGCGGGCTTACGGCAAAGCAGAGCGCGCTGCTGGACGCAGGCGCGCTGCTGCGAGGCTTAGGTTTTTTCGAGATATACACATATTCTTTCATCGGCCCCGCCGATTACGATAAAATTCTTCTGCCGCAAAACGCGCCGGAGCGCCATAGCGTCACGATACTAAACCCGCTCGGCGAGGACCGCTCAGTAATGCGCACAACTCCCCT
>JAISFB010000200.1 GCA_031263805.1 Oscillospiraceae bacterium | reverse complement strand
CCGCCATTTTCTTGCCGTGCACGATTTTCTCCGGGTCGTAGTGCCTGAATTTGATGTTTGACATTAAGTATCACTCCTGCAATAAATTTTATTTCGTTTGAGAGCGCTGTGAGTCTATCGCAATGCGTTCATTATACACATTGCGCGGCGCATTTGCAATTTTCAAAAATGTTCGCAGCGGAAATCTTTCTTGACTTTTTCGTGAACTCAAATATAATAATGGTATGCTGATATAGAGCCGAAAGGAGCTTCTGATCCGTGACAACAGAAAAAATGAAAACCGTATTCACTGTCGGTGAAACCGTCACGGTCGAGTTCAAGCGGTGTGGAAATAAAATTGAATCCGATGTCTATCAGACTGTGTGTTCGTTTCTGAATCGTTTTGGCGGAGATATCTATCTCGGCGTAGAGGACAGCGGCGCCGTTGTTGGTGTGCCTGCGAGGGCCGCGCCGGATATGATCAAAAACTTCATCTCAGTGATAAGCAACCCGGATGTATTTTCTCCGACCGCATCCCTCTCTCCAATGATTTTTGAATATGAGGGCAAAACGCTTATTCATATACGTGTCCCTCCATCATCGGAGGTTCATACCCACAGGCGCATCGTATATGACCGAATTAACGACTCCGACGTAAAAGTGACCGCGACAAGTCAAATCGCGGCGATGTATATCCGCAAACGGAGCATATATACTGAGAAGAAGGTGTTTCCGTATGTACGTGATAGCGACTTGCGGTTGGATTTGCTTCCGCGTATTCGAATTATGGCGGCAAACCGCCATAACGGTATCCACCCGTGGAAAGATATGCCTGACACGGAATTGTTGAAAAGCGCGGGATTATACGGAGAAGATAAGTCAACGGGCGAGTGTGGATACAATCTCGCGGCGGTCATGTTGCTCGGGCGCGACGACATAATTCTCAATGTCGCACCTGCGTACCGCACGGACGCGATCGTCCGCAAGGTAAATCGCGACCGATACGATGACCGCCTGATTGTCCAAACCAACCTTATTGAGAGCTACGAGCGGCTTATGGGTTTTGCCGAAAAGCACCTTTTGGATAAGTTTTATTTAGAGGGTGACGCCCGTATCAGCTTAAGCGGGGCGATAGCCCGCGAAATGCTTGTCAACACACTGATGCACCGCGAGTTTACCGCGCCGTATTTCGCCAAGTTCGTTATTGAAAAAGACAGAATGTACACAGAGAATGCCAATCGCGCCGTGACGGGAGAACCGGTCACGCCGGACAACTTCGAACCGAATCCCAAGAATCCGATTATCGCAGCATTTTTCCGCAACATCGGACTTGCGGACGAGCTCGGTTCCGGCGTGAGGAATTTGTACAAATACGGGCGCCGCTACTCCGGCCGAGACCCGGAATTGATCGACGGCGACGTGTTTAGAATAATCGTACCGCTTGACGACAGCTATTCGTTTGACGCCGAAACAGATAAAGTGCAACGCACAACTTCAAAGGGCAAAAATTGCACTTTGAATTGCACTTTATCCGAAAAAGCGATTATTGAATATATTGCGGAAAATCCGATGGCGACCCAAAGTGTGATTGCGACAGCTATTGGAAAATCGCTTCGAAGCGTTAAAATGGATATGGCACATTTACAGGAAACGGGCGTTATTGCCCGGATAGGTTCCAGGAGAGCCGGTCATTGGATCGTGAAGCCTGTGCACACCGACTAAGGATGCGCAATAATGCTCACGCTCAACCGGCTTGGCCCGGAGGCTCGACTTCCCCTTTTCGATGTTGTTTATTACAAAGCAATGTAAAGTATTGACACGCCGCGCGAAAAGGTGTAATATGCATTTTAGTCGCAAAAGCCCACATTTTGTCTGAATAAGTAAACAAAGGAGTCCTCCGTATGTCGAAACGAAAAATTCTTGCCGCGGCTATCGCGATAGCCGTGGCAGCGTCGGTTTTGCCGGCGTTGTCGGCAAGCGCCGAAGAGAATCCGGACGCAAACACTTACACAGTCGTCTTGCGTTACGACGACAATATCCAGCTCAAATACATCCACCCCGGCGCGGACGAATGGCTGTCCACGACGGGTGACGTGCCGCTCGGAGGCGCGATGTCCAGCGGCGGCGCCTCGGTGCTGCAGCTATATTGCGCCGATGCGGGCGTGCCGTTCCATTCCTACGCGGCCACTACATGGCCGGGCGGTATTACGACCGACACGGTCGAGGACTACGTCGCCGTCTCGCCTGACAATCTGCCGGACATTCTGCACGGGCACTGGAACGAACTGACGTGGTTAGTATTAAACGGCTACTCGGACGACAGCAGCCTCGTCTCGCTCAACGCGATGTACCCTGCTCTGTCCGACGGCATAGGGCTGCTTCCTCCCATTACATACGACGTCGCCGTGATGGCGACAAAAGCCGCGGTCTGGCACTATACGAACCCGTCGGTCATGTTCCTCAGCACGAATTTTCTCATTGAGAGCCAAGGCAATCCGGAAAGCCCCTCCGGTATCAAGCACAGGCAGTTCGCGGCGCTCATGGCGGCGCTTGTCGCCGACGCCGACGCGCACGCGGCAGACCCGGGGCAGTACGCGCCTTCCATCGAGCTGTCCATCGACGAATCGTTTATCGCGTCTTCCGGAGTGACTAAGACTGACGGCAGCGGCGGGTATTACCGCGGTCCGTACTATGTCCGCAGCTCCGGCGGCACGGTAACGGACAAGGTAGCGCTCGGCGTGGACGGCGGCGGCGGAATCGGGATCGTGTTCTGCTCGGACGCCGCGGGGACTCCGATACCGGGCGATACGCAAATATACGGCACGTCTGACGTCGGCCCCGGCGTCTATGTGAGCACAGAGGCCAACGAGAACCCCTTCTATATCCACGCGACGTCGGCCGCGCCTCTCCGTGAGAATATAACGCTGACCGCGTTCGGGCGAGGCAGCGTGTATGCCTCGGCGACGCCTGTAGTGCTCGTGCACCAGAATCCGGACGGCTCGCAGGACTGGAACGCCGTGCAGGCGTTCATCGGCAGCACGAGCGGGAACATCACGGTGTACTCCTCGGCACGGCTGCCGTTGCACGATGTGACGGGTTCGCTCACCGTTACAAAATCGGCGGATTCCGATCCGTCAGACGCGCCCGCCCTGTTCCGGTTGACAGACAACGGCGGCGTGCCCGTAAGCTTGGGCTCGACAACGATCGGCGCGGGCGCCATAGTAAACGGTACCGGCAGCGACGGCATTTTCCGGCTGTCGCGCGGCGAGAGCGTCACAATAGGCAATCTGCTGTTCGGCGGCTATATCGTCACGGAGCTGCGCATCGACGGCTTTGACGTGCCTACGAGCGTCGTCACGCAGGCCGGCGCGTCGTCGCAGCCTGCGGAGAGCCGCGCCGCGTCCGTGACTTTAGGGGACGCGCCGATGAACAGCTTATCATTGACATTTACAAATAAGCTCGCCCCGCCCCCGCAGGAATTCGACGCGCCCCCGCCGGAGGGGGAAGAGACGCCGCCGCCCGAGGGCACACAGACGCCGCCCGACGCGCCGCCCTCCGATACACCGCCCGGAACACCAACGGATACTCCCGAGACGCCGTCCGGACCGGGCAATCCCCAATCAGGTGCGACCACCCCAGGCGCACCCGGTACACCCGGCGAGTCCATCCCCGACGCGCCTTCGCCCACAGGCGGCAACACGAATCCCGCAACAGGCGACTCGTCGAATATCACGATTCTCGCGATCCTGTTCGCGCTGTCCGCCTGCGGCGTCGCCGCGCTGCTGATCACGCACAAAAAATCCGCCGCGCGCTGAAGAATAACGCCGCCAACGACACTAAACCGACACCCTCACGCTTTCGCGGCCCGTCAGCTCCGCTGCGCGGGCGCCGGGCTGATTTGTGCCGACGTGCAGCGTGCAGTAGCGGGCGGGGATGCGTTCGCCGTCGTCGTTTACTACGGTGAAAGCGTCGTCGGGAAGCGGGATGCGCAGTATTCTCGTCTCGCCGGGGAGCATCGGTATTTTCACGAACGCGCACAGGCGCGGATTCGCCGGGGCGAAGGGCGAGTCGGCTTTGATATACACTTGTATTACGTCTTTTGTGCTCACGGCGCCGACGTTTCTGACGGTCGCGATCACGGTTTTGCGCTCGTAGTCATACGACGCGGTCTCGACGTACACGTCGCCGTATGTGAGGCCATATCCGAACGGGTAGAGCACGTCGCCCTTGAAATAGCGATAAGTGCGGTTTTCCATTGAATAGTCCTCGAACGCGGGCAGATCGTCGCACGAGTTGTAGAATGTCACGGGCAGCTTGCCGCAGGGGGATACCTCGCCGAACAGCAGCCGCGCAACTGCCGCGCCGCCGAGCGCGCCGGGATACCACGCGTCCAGTATCGCTCGCACGTTCGGGGCGGCGTGGGCCTCGCGCAGGTCTATGGCGCTTCCCGCCGCCAAAATGAGGGCTATGGGCCGCCCCGTCGCTATGACGGCGCGCAGCAGCTCGGTCTGGCATTCGGGCAGGCTTAAATCGGCCTTGTCGCCCTCGAAGCCGTTGCCGAAGCTGCCCATCATCATCTCCTCGCCCTCTATGGTCTCGTCGAGCCCGAGGACAAGGACTGTCAGGTCGCAGTTTTTCGCCGTGGCGACAGCCTCCGCGAGAAGGTCGTTCGGGAGTGAGATGAAATCAGACGAGGGCGCGGCGAGCTTTGAGCCCTCGGCGTAGTATACGCGCGCCCGATCTCCGCAATAATCGCGTATCCCCTCGGCGATGGTAATATACTGCGCACCCGTGCCGTAGTAGTTGCCCTTGAGCGCCATGCGGGAGTCCGCGTTCGGGCCTATTACGGCTATGCGCGCGAAATTCTCGACAGACAGGGGCAGCAGGCCGTCGTTTTTCAGCAGCACGGCGCTCTCCTCGGCGGCGCGGACGTTCAGCGCCCTGTGCTCGGGGCAGTCTATGGCGTCGAACGGGATGCCGTCAAATTCGCTGCCCTCGCCGCCGAGCATGCCGAGCTTGAAGCGCGTCGTCATGAGCCTCACGGCCGCGCGGCGGATCTCCTCGTCTGTTACAAGCCCCGCGTCATGCGCGTCCATGAGGGACGAGTAGACGCTGCCGCAGTTGAGGTCGCAGCCGGCTTTTATCGCGAGCGCGGCGGATTCCTCCGCCGTATTCGTCACCTTGTGGTGCTCGTGGATATCGCGCAGCGCCCAGCAGTCGGAGACCACGTGCCCGTCGAAGCCCCACTCGCCGCGCAGTATATCCGCGAGCAGCAGCCCCGACGCGCAGCACGGCTCGCCGAGCGTGCGGTTGTACGCGCCCATCACGGCCTCGACGCGCGCTTCCTTCACGCA
>JAISFB010000195.1 GCA_031263805.1 Oscillospiraceae bacterium | reverse complement strand
GCGGCGGCGCTCACAGTCGAGGACACCGGCATCGGCATCCCGCCCGGCGAGCAGAGCCGCGTATTCGAGCGCTTTTACCGCGTGGAAAAAAGCCGCGGCGGCGCCGTCGCGGGCACGGGGCTCGGGCTCTCCATCGTCAAGCACGGGGCGATGCTGCACGGCGCCAAGATTGACGTGCGCAGCGACGGAGCCTCCGGCACCGCGGTCACCGTCAGCTTTCCTTTGCGGCAGATATAATTATGGCGCTTTTTACAGCTTACCCACGGCAAGCTGTAAAAAATGTTTTTACCGGTTTCTTTTTTTGCGTAAATGTGATAGAATACCAGAAATATCACAATTACGCTGAAAGGACAGGCGCCGCGGCATATGATAAACAGACCGCTGTATACCGACCGGCTGCTCGCGGGGCTCGGCTCCCCGTCGGTCAAGCTGCTCGCCGGTATGAAACGCTCCGGCAAAACGACGATCCTGCGAACGCTGCGCGACGAGCTGGCACAGCGCGGCGCGCCTCGGCAAAACATCGCGGTATACAGCTTCGAGGGGCTTGAAAACGCCGATATTACGGAGTCGGCGGAGCTTTACGACGCCGTTTCAAAGCGAATAGCGGCGGCGCCCGGGCGGTTTTACCTGTTCCTCGACGAGCCGCAGCGCGTCTATAGCTGGGAGCGGGCGGTCTTGCACCTGCTGCACGATTTTGACGTCGATATATATGTGTCGGGCTCAAACAGCGCCGTCGTTTCCCCGTCCGTGCTGGCGATACTCGACGAGCGCTGCGAGGTCATAAACGTCTCCACGCTGTCGTTTTCGGAATATCTGACGTTCCGCGAGGGCATTGCGAGTCTTGAGGACACCCCGCGCGAGCTCGCGCGGTACATTATGACGGGCGGCTTTCCCGCCCTGCACACGCGCGAGCACACGCAGGACGAGGCGTATACGCACGTGCGCGACATTATGGGCGCCGCCGTCTGGGGCGACGTCGTAGGCTCTCATCAGCTCCGCCGCGCCGACCAGCTTACGCGCATAATCCGCTTCGTGTTTGAAAACGTCGGGCACACGTTCTCCGCCAAGCGCCTTTCCGACAGCCTTAAGGGCGAAAACAAGGAAATAAACCTCGAAACAGTTTATACCTACCTCGAACGCCTTGAAAACGCCTACATAATCTCGCGCTGCGGCAGATATGACCTGCAAGCCGAGGAGCCGCTGAAAACGCAGGAAAAATTTTATCTCGCGGACGTTTCCCTGCGCTTCGCGACGCTCGGCTTCTCGCCCGAGGCCGTCGGAAAATCCATCGAAAACACGGTGTATTTAGAGCTCGCGCGGCGCGGCTACGGCGTATATATCGGCAAATACGGCAAGCGCGAGATCGATTTCGTCGCGCAGCGCGGCGACGAGCGCGTGTATATCCAGCTCGGGCGCGAGGCGCATCCGGAGCGCTCGGAAAGCGACGCGTTCGCCGTCCTGTCCGCCCTGCGGGACAATTATCCGAAATATATACTCACGGCCGACCCGGGCGCCGCCGGGAACAGAAACGGCATAAAAACAGCCGGCATCACGGATTTTCTGCTCGGACAAGGGGGCGTGCTCGTGTGACCGGGAACGCTTTTTTGTCAGCGCGGCGCGTTGCGGCGCTTTTCATTTCAATGCTGGTATTCGCGTCTCTGACGGGCTGCGCGCGAATACTCGAAACCGAAAGATTGACGGTCGAGCCCCACGCCGAGCTGTCGCCGCCCTCGCCGGACAACGCCGTTCCGGAGGCGTCCGACTTCAAAGAGCTGCGCGGCGCGCTCTACGCGCTTTTGACGCGCGGACTATCCTCCGGCAGGATAAACATATTTGAATACGCGGGGGATTTAGAGCTCGACTTAGAGCTCGCGCGCGACGATATCCTGCTGCGCGACGCGCTGGGCTCTTACGCGTTGTCCGATATCGAGTACGCCGTGACGCCTATCGTCTCGTACTACGAGGTCTCCTTCGAGCTGGCCTACCGCCGCGCGCGCGCGCAGCTCGAAGCCGTGATAACGGCGTCCACGCAGCGCTATTTACGCTCCGAGCTGCTGAATATGATAAGCGATCACCGCGAGGACGCCGCGATACGCACGAGCATACCCGGCATTTCCGGCGAAGCCGTCATCGGCTACGTCACGGAAATATACTACGAAAATCCGCTCAGGGTCGTTATGCCGCCGATAATGACGGCGACGGTCTACCCGCCGGAGCCGGCGGAGGGCGCCGAGCGCCTTATTGAGCTCACATTCGGCTACGGCCAATCGTCGTCCGTGCTCGCGCGGTTTTCGGAATGGCTGCGCTCGGCGGCGCGCGATATAGCGGAGGCCGCCACGGGAGGCCGCGACGTGGAAATACTGCTCTCGCTGTGCGTCAGCCTCTCGGAGCTCGCCGAATACGACACAGCCGCCGCCGCGCTGTCGGAATACCCGACTCAAAGCCTTTCCGCGACGGCTTACGGAGCGCTGCTCGGAGGTTCCGCCATCGGCGAGGGCTACGCCATGGCGTACAAGGCGCTGTGCGACTCGCTGTCTCTGCCGTGCTACGTCGTGCTCGGGACTCGGGACGGGCAGCGCCACGCGTGGAACATCGTCGGCTACGACGGCGATTATTACCACGTCGATCCCGCGATGTGCGACTTGGAGGGCCTCGAGACGGCCTTCCTGAAAAGCGACGCGGATATGCTCGCGCTTTACGAATGGGACCGCGAGGCCTTCCCCGTCTGCGAAGGATCATTCACTTATGAGGACATTGCGGCGTAAGGCCGGGCGCTGTAAAATATACGGGAAAATATACGGAGGATTTACGAATGAAAGACTTTATAACGACATTCAGAAGCGCGTTTCTCGGCTTCAACAGGGAGGATGTGATAGCCTGCGTGAAATCGATATCGTCGGAGCTCGACGGATTGCGCGGGCAGCTCGCGGAAAGCCGCGAACTCGCCGGCGGCCTGACGGCGGAAAACGAACGCCTCACGACGCTGAGCTCCGAGATGAACGCCGAGGCCGCGAAAAAAATATCGGCGCTGTCAGAGGAACTCGAAGAGCTGCGCGCAATATTCCGCCGCTATAACTCCGCGGAGCTCGACGAAATGACGGAAAAGCTGCGCGTCATCGAGGCGCGCTACTCAGAAATAGGAGTCGAGCTGCATCGGCTCTTGGAGGAAAATTCAGCAGAAAGGCAGTGATCGATTATGCCGCCACCGGGAGGGCCGAGAGGCGCGAGAGGTTTTCTGACTCCGGAGGAAAAGCAAAACAGGCCGAAAATCACGGCGAAGCTCCTGAAAAGGATTTTTTCTTACTTGACGCCGTACATTCCCCAGCTTCTGCTCGTCATGGCGGCGATCATTGTCTCGTCGTTTTTCTCGATTTACCCGTCGATACTGACGGGCGGGATGGTGGACGCCATCGCGGGCGGCGTCGTGCGTATATCCGGCCCCGTCGGAGCCGTTATTCGCGCCGTCGCGGGGAATGACGCGTTCCGTACGCTGCTGACGCTGATCGGCGCTTCGTTCGCGCTTTTCATAATCTCAAATCTCATAAACATAGCGCAAAGCTATCTCAACGCATGGATCGCCCAGCACATAACATTCGATATGAAAAACGCCCTTTACGCGCATTTGCAGAAAATGCCGCACCGCTTTTTCTCGACGAGCAAGCAGGGCGATATAATCACAAGAATGACAAGCGACGCCGACGGCGTCCAGCAGACGATAACGGGTACGCTCACCCAGCTTATCAGCAATTCCTCCACGCTGATAATCGCGCTCATCGCGATGTACCGCAAGAGCTGGATCCTCGCGACGGTCGGCGTAATTATGGTTCCCTTTTTCGTCATCCCGACAAAAACCGTCGGCAAAAAGCGCTGGGAGCTCACGCGCCGCTCGCAGGAGAAAAACGACGAGATAAATCAAATACTCAACGAAACTCTGTCCGTAAGCGGCCAGCTTCTCGTGAAGCTGTTCACGGCGGAGGAGCGGGAATATAAAAAATATTTCGAGGCAAATAAGGCGCGCGTCGCGCTGAGCCTGCGCGAGAGTATGGTAGGCCGGTGGTTTATGTTCGCGATCGGGACGTTTACGAATATCGGGCCGATGCTCATCTATCTCGTCGGCGGGCTTCTCGTGCTGCGTTACGGCGGCGACCTCACCGTCGGCGACATTACAATTATGGTGTCGCTTTTAAGCCGGCTTTATATGCCCGTCAATTCCCTGCTGAATATTCAGGTGGATATGATACGCTCGATGGCGCTGTTCACGCGGCTGTTCGACTATTTTGATATGAAGCTTGAGATCGAAAACGCGCCGGACGCCGTCGTTCCCGCCGACGTGACGGGTAATTTGCGCTTTGAGGACGTGACATTCAGCTATGAGCCCGACAAGCAGATATTGAAAGACGTTTCCTTCGAAGTTAAGCCCGGGCGCTCCGTCGCGATAGTCGGCCCCTCCGGCGCGGGGAAATCCACGATAATAAATCTCATCCCGAGGCTGTACGACGTAACGGGCGGCTCCGTAGAGCTCGACGGGACGGATATACGCAAGCTTGACCTGAATTTTCTGCGCCGCAACATCGGCGTCGTCAACCAGGACACATATCTGTTCAACGGCACGATAAAAGAAAACCTGCTGTACGCCAAGCCCGACGCCGCCGACTCCGAGCTGATCGACGCCTGCCGCGATGCGAATATACACGATTTCATCGAGAGCCTGTCAAACGGCTACGACACCGTCATCGGCAACCGCGGCATAAAGCTCTCCGGCGGCGAGCGCCAGCGCCTGTCCATCGCGCGCGCGATACTGAAAGACACAAAAATCTTGATTCTCGACGAGGCGACAAGCTCTCTGGATTCCATTTCCGAAAGCCTTATTCAGGACGCCATCGACCCGCTGCTTCGCGGAAGGACGAGCATAGTGATAGCGCACCGCCTGTCAACGGTAATGTCCGCCGACGAGATTCTTGTCATCAGCGACGGCGTGATCGTCGAGCGCGGGACGCACCGCGAGCTTGTGCCGCTCGGCGGCGTGTATACGGAGCTTTATGAAACGCAGTTTCGCCGCGCGCTTGAGGAGCAGGAAGCGGCGCGCAGCGCAGGCGCATAAAAGCATATGAAACAAGCGCGCACGCGTAATCCAGCTTTTACATTTCCGCCTGCTTTTTAAGCTCAAACAGCAAATTGAGCGCCTCTATAGGCGAGATAGTGTCAAGGTCCGTTTCGCGCAGCCGCGCGGCGATTTCCTCCGCGCGCGAGCCGAGCAGCGAAAGCTGCGCTTCGCCTGAGCTTAGGGCGGCGCCGGGACTTGAAGCTCCGGCGCTCTCCGAAAGCGGCGGCGAGGTCTCCGCGGCGCCGGACGTCAGCTTATCCATGACCTCCCGCGCGCGGGTGACGACGCTCCGTGGAAGTCCAGCTAAATTGGCGACGTCGATACCGTAGCTGTCGCGCGCGCCGCCGGGCGATATTTTCCGCAGAAAAATGAGCTCTCCGCCGCGCCGCCGCGCGGAGATGACATAGCATTTCACGCCGCGGCATTCCCGCTCCGTCTCCGACAGCTCGTGATAGTGCGTCGAGAACAGCGTTTTGGCTTTCAGGCGCGCGGCGCAGTGCTCTAAGATAGCGCGGGCGATGGCGACGCCGTCGTACGTGGACGTCCCGCGCCCTATTTCGTCGAAAATCAGCAGGCTGCGGCTCGTCGCGTTTTTCAGTATCTCCGCGGCCTCGGTCATCTCCACCATAAACGTGGATTTGCCCGCCGCGAGGTCGTCCGACGCGCCGATGCGCGTAAAAATACGATCCACAACGCCGATCTCCGCCGAAGCCGCCGGGACGAAGGAGCCGATCTGAGCCATCAAAACGATAAGCGCCGTCTGGCGCATATACGTCGATTTTCCCGCCATATTCGGACCCGTGACAACGGCGGCGATATTGTCGCGCGAATCGAGCAGCGTGTCGTTCGGCACGAAAAGCGAATCCCGGCGCGTCAGCTCCACGACGGGATGCCGCCCCGCCTTTATGTTGATAGCGCCGTCCGGCGTCACCTCCGGGCGGGTGTAGCCGTTACGGGCGGCGCATTCGGCGAGGGAGCAGAGCGTGTCGAGCTCCGCCGCCGCGGATGCGGTTTTGAGAATGCGCCCGCTTTCGGCGGAGAGGGAGTCGAGCAGCGCTTTATATATATCGTATTCGAGCGCCGCGGCGCGCTCGCGCGCTGATAGCAGATCGGCTTCGAGCTGCTTAAGCTCGCGCGTCACGAAACGCTCCGTGTTCGCAAGCGTTTGCCGGCGCTCGTAGCCCTCCGGCGCCGAGTCGGATTTTGAGCGCGGCATTTCTATAAAATATCCGAATACGCGGTTGTATCCGATTTTAAGCTTGATCCCGGTCATCTCGCGCTCGCGCCGTTCGAGCGCAGCCAGCGCTCCGCCGCCGTCGCGCATCAGCGCGTGCAGCCCGTCGAGCTCAGCGTCTCGCCCGGCCTTGATTATGCCGCCCTCGCGGACGGAAAGCGGCGGCTCGGGGTCTATCGTATCGAGTATTTCGGCGCGCGCGTTGGCGAGAGTGTCGAGCTTTGCCGCGCCGGCGAGGGCCGGAGCCTTCGTATCCGAGAGCAGCTTTGCCAGATCATAGAGCGCCGCGGCGGAATCGGCGAGAGCAAGCAGGTCCCGCGCGTTCGCGGAGCCGTAGGCGATTTTCCCCGCGAGGCGCTCGAGATCGCCGACCGCGCGCAGCGCCCGCGCGAGCTCTCCGCGCAAAACCTCTTCTCCGGCGAGCTCCGCGACGGCGTCCTGCCTCCGCCGGATCACCGCGATGGACATCAGCGGGCGCGTTATCCAGCGGCGCAGCGTCCGGCGGCCCATCGCCGTTTTCGTATGGTCGAGCGCCCAGAACAGGCTGCCCTTCCGCTCGCCCGTGGAATTGGACGCGACGAGCTCCAGCCCGCGTATCGCCTGATAATCGAGCTCCATATAGCCCGGTCCGCCGCCGGCATTTGCGGCGGCGCCGGTTTTTGTGGCGAAGCGCAGATGCTTCGCCGGCGCGCGACGCGTGTCGGCGGCGTAGCCCAGCAGCGCGCCGGCGGCGACGGCCTCCGGAGAGCCGGGGACGAGCCCCGTTTCCGAGAACGCGTCGGCGCCGAGACTTTCGGTCAGTGCGACGCGGGCGTATTCTTCATAAAAGCGGGCGTCCTCCGTCTGCGTGAAGCAGCCGAGGCGCTGCTCCAAAAGCTCCAAAAGCGCGCTGTCGTGAGAGGCCCGCCCGCCGAGTATCGCCTCGCGCGGGGATATGACGGCAAGCTCCGCGCGCAGGCGCGAGCCGTCGCCCGCCGGGGCGGACACGACGGCGAGCTCTCCGGTCGAAATATCAGCGTAACATACGGCGGCGGCGCCGTCGTCCGAGACGTACACCGCCGCTAAATAATTCGGTGCGCTCTCGTCGAGCATACTCGTCTCCGTGACGGTGCCCGGCGTGACGATCCTTATAATGTCGCGGTCTACGAGGCCCTTTGCCGTTCTCGGATCCTCAAGCTGCTCGCATATCGCGACCTTATAGCCGCGCGCGACAAGACGCGCTATATATGCCTCCGAGGAATGGTGCGGCACACCGCACATAGGCACGCGCTCGTCGGGGTTCTCCGTTGCGCGGTCGCGCGTCGTAAGCGTGAGGTCGAGCTCGCGCGAGGCGGCGAGCGCGTCGTCGCCGAACATCTCGTAAAAATCCCCGAGGCGGAAAAAGAGCAGGCAGTCGGGATTTTTTTCTTTTATTTCTTTGTATTGCCGCATCATCGGCGTGTTGTCGGGCATTGTCACGTCTCCTTTGCCCGCGGGGGAGCGGATCGTTATTGCTTTTCGTATCGCGGCGTTATTTTAGCATATCCGGAATTGGAATTCAACAGCATTTCGGCGG
>JAISFB010000160.1 GCA_031263805.1 Oscillospiraceae bacterium | reverse complement strand
CCCCGTTTTTCCGTCCGTCGCGTTCCACCGTTTCCACCGCGATAAAAACAACCGCATGAATATGATCGGGCATGATTACATAACGATCAATGGTGACGCCGTTTTTGTTTTGCATTTTGATCGTATCGTCAACGCATTGTCCCAATGGCGTTAATTGAACGGTCGGGACGGGGACGCGCGGGCGACCGGGGGCGGTCGCCCCTACGGGAACGATGCGGCTGAATATTTCTGCGCGGTTTTTGGCGCATATGGTTATGAAATATGCGCCGTTTTTGCTGTAATCATAACCTGCCATCCTGTTGGGTTTCCTTTTTGGCATATCGTCCATAAATACTTGCACCTAAAACATTTCAATACACCATCGTCCCCGCGCCCTCGTCGGTCAGCATTTCGATCAAAATGCTGTGCGGGATCCTTCCGTCTAGGATGTGCGTTCGGCGGACGCCGCCGGTTACGGCGGCGGCGCAGCATTCGATTTTGGGGATCATGCCGCCCGCTATTATGTTCTCGTTGCGCAGGGCGGGTATCTCGAAAGTGCGTATCGCGTGGATCAGGGTGTCCTCGTCGCCGAGTACGCGCAGAATGCCGCGCGTGTTCGTCAGCAGTATCAGCTTTTCCGCGCCAAGGGCGACGGCGAGCTTGGCGGCGGCGGTGTCGGCATTTACATTGTACGGCGTGTCCTCGTCGGTGCCGAGCGCTACTGTCGCGACGACGGGGATGCGCCCCGCGTCTATCGCGCGCAGCACGATTCCGGGGTCCACGTCCGTTATCTCGCCGACGTAGCCCAAGTCCTCGCCCGGCATTTTCACCGCGCGGAACAGCCCCGCGTCCAGCCCGCACAGCCCCACGGCGGACGCGCCTTTGCGCTGCAGCGTCGCGACGAGGTCCTTGTTCACCTTGCCGCACAGCACCGATTGCACGACGTCCATAGTCTCCCGGTCGGTATAGCGCAGCCCGTTTACGAATTTCGATTCGATGCCGAGCTTTTTCAGCATCGCGTCGATCTCGGGCCCGCCGCCGTGGACGAGCACGACGGGGATGCCGACGAGCCGCAGGAGTATGATATCTTCCATCACGGCGTCAAACAGCTCCGGCGAGATCATAGCGTTGCCGCCGTACTTGACGACGACTATTTTGCCGTAAAACTTTTGAATATACGGCAGCGCCTCGACAAGTATCTGCGCGCGGTCAAAATTATCGGACATTATGAACACCTCCTAGCGCGCCCATTCGGGCGCTGATAAAGAATTGCGGGCCTACGGCCCGGTCTCGCGCCGCTCGCGCCCATTCGGGCGCTGATAAACAATTGCGGGCCTACGGCCCGGTCTCGCGCCGCTCGACTCACCAAACCGCTTCAGCCTTGCACGCGGAAAGCTGCACCCACGCCGGGCGGAACCCGCTTTTCACGGCGTTTGCCGCGGAGCCGACGTTCGACCACGCGCAGCAGTAGTAGGGCACTTGTCCGCGGTCTATGATTTCGACAGCTATCCGCGAGGTCAGCGCGGACGCCACGCCGCGGCGACGGTATCCGGGCAGAACGTCGATCCCTATCTGCCGCAGCTCCGCGCTGTCGGCGCTGCACCCCGCGAGCCCGATGATCTCCCCGCCGTCATACGCACCGACGGCCAGCGTATCGAGGTGAGGCCGCTTTTTTGACAGCGCGTTGCTCCACGGCGGCTGATACAAATCCTCAAACTCGCCGCGCTCCAAGACGCGCGTTTCATATGCGCACGGCAGCGGGCGCAGGCGCTCCGTATCAGGCAGCCAATACTCCGCCATCCACTTTACTACATAACCGTATTGCCGGAGCTCTGAATCCAATGCCCGGCAGCCGCGCGGCCCGAAGACGTCCGACGCCGTCATTGAAGCTATGTGCCGCCGTATGAAATCCTCTATGCACCCGTCCACGGACGCGACGATGTTTCCGCCGTATGATATGAGCTCACAGAAAAGCGGCAAATCCAAATACGCGCTCGCCCGTTCGTCCGCCCGCGAGACGACTACGATGTTCTCGTTTGATGAGAAGTCCGACGCGGCGCAGCTCATATCGACAGCAATCTGCTCCTGCGCGATGCGCAGAAAATCGGAGTTTGTCATACTCATGGTATTAACCCCCTGTCGCGTAAAATATCCGGCCAGCCGGCGAGGCCGGTTTCAGAAAACGGCACGAATTCGCCGCGCTCGTGCAAAGCGAGTATCTCATCGGCTGACGCCCACCTTGCCGCGGTCGTTTCGCCCTCCTGCGGCACGAATTCGGCTATGTCAAAGCTTTGGCTGAAAAGCCAAGTGTCAATAAATCCGTTCCGATTCGGGATTAATTGCGTATTTGTAAACAAGAGCTCTCCGCGCTCGGGAGAAAGCGTAAAGCCTGTTTCCTCGCGGAATTCGCGGAGTATAGCCTCCAAGCTCGTTTCTCCCGCGAGCACCCCGCCGCCGCTGATTTCCCACAGATTCGGAAACCCCGACTTATCACCGGAGCGTTTCGTGATAAGAAAGCGCCCGTCGCTGTTCCGGACAAAGACTTGTACGCCTAGTACGTAGTCTTCGTCCTCGCGCGGTTGCCCGCGTGTGTGTACGCGCCCCGTGGGGGCTTTGTTTTTGTCGTAAATGTCCATCATTTCCGGCATATCATATCCTCTCCTGTCGCGTAAAAGTTGTTGGCCGCCTAAGTGCGATAATCGCCGTTTATCTTGATGTAGTCATACGTGATGTCGCAGCCCCAGCACGTGCAGAGCTCCGCGCCCTCGTGCAGGTCGATGAGAACTTCGATGTCGTGCTCCGTGAGTATCGCTTTCGCGAGCGTCTCGTCGAAGGCCAGACCGAGTCCGTTGCGGCACACCTCGATAGTCCCGGCGGGTGACTTGAACGACACATCGACGCGGTCGGGATCAAACGTTTCGCCGGAATAGCCCATCGCGCACAGCGCGCGCCCCCAGTTCGCGTCCGCGCCGAATATCGCGGCCTTGAATAGCGTGGACGAGATCACCGATTTCGCCAAGGTCTCCGCCTTGCCCTCGCTTTCGGCGTTCGACACGGTGCACGTTATCAGGTGCTTCGCGCCCTCGCCGTCAGACGCCATCTCGCGCGCGAGACGGACGCACAGCGCGCGCAGCACGTCGGTGAAGACGTCATAATCCTCGCCAAAGTCCGTTATCTCAGCGTTGCCGGCGTGACCGGACGCCATCAATATCGCCGTGTCGTTCGTCGAGGTGTCGCCGTCAACGGAAATGCGGTTGAAGCTCTCGCGCACGGCGGAGAGCAGCGCGGCGCTCAGCATTTCGCGCGAGATTGCGCAATCCGTCGTGATGAACGCAAGCAGCGTGCCCATATTGGGGTGTATCATACCGGAGCCCTTGGCGATCCCGCCGATGCGGACTGTCTTGCCGCCGATCTCGCACTCGAGCGCGGCTTCCTTTTTCACGGTGTCCGTCGTCATTATCGCGCGCGCCGCGTCGTCCGATCCGCCGCGCGAGAGGCGCGCCGCGAGCTCCGGCGCGGCGGACTCGATCTTCGCTACCGGCAGCGTCTGCCCGATGACGCCCGTGGACGCGACGAGCACGTCAGTCTCGCCGATGCCGAGAGCGCCCGCCGCGGCGCGGCACATCCGCCGCGCGTTCTCCTCACCGCCGGGCGCGCACGCGTTGGCGTTGCCGGAGTTGACGATTATCGCCCGCGCGGTCCCGTTTTGCAGATGCTCGCGCGTGACAAGGATCGGCGCGGCCTTGACGACGTTTTTCGTGTACGCCGCCGCGGTGTTGCACAAAACGTCCGCCGCGATAAGCGCGACGTCCAATTTCTCCGGGTTGCGCGTTTTGACGCCGACGTGCAGCCCCGCCGC
>JAISFB010000087.1 GCA_031263805.1 Oscillospiraceae bacterium | reverse complement strand
GCCGGAGACGAGCGTTTTCGTGAAAAGCTCACTCACCCGCTGATATGAGCTCCAGCCCGCCGAGGTATTTGCGCAAAATCTCGGGGACGACGACGCTGCCGTCCTTCAATTGGTTCTGCTCGACGAGGGCCGGCAGAATCCTGCTCGTCGCGAGGCCGGAGCCGTTGAGCGTGTGGACGTACTCCGTCTGCCCCGTCGCCTCGCGGCGGAAGCGTATCATACCGCGCCGCGCCTGATATTCCCGCGTATTTGAGATCGACGATATCTCCTTATACCCCGCCATCGACGGTATCTGTATCTCAATGTCGTAAGTGCGCGCCATAGCCGAGCCGCAGTCCCCCGCGGCGAGCTTGACCGTGCGGAAATGGAAACCGAGACCCTTGACGAGCCGCTCCGCCTTCTCAACAAGCTCGTCGAACGCGTCGCCGGAATCTTCAGGGCGCGTGAGCTGTACCATTTCTACTTTATTGAACTGATGCCCGCGCACCATTCCGCGCTCGTCCGCGCCGTAGCTGCCCGCTTCGCGGCGGAAGCACGGCGTGTAGGCGATATATTTCCGCGGCAGCTCCGCCTCCGTCAAAATTTCGTCCCGGTGCAGCGAGACGAGCGCGGGCTCCGCCGTCGGGAGCATATAGTGCCGCCGCCCGTCCGTCGGGTTTGCTATCCAATAATCCTCGTCGTCGAATTTCGGGAACTGTCCCGCCGTCAGCCCGCATTCGTATTCAAGCATATGCGGTACGAGCACGAGCTCATACCCGTCGGCGATGTGCGAATCTATGAAATAGTTCAGCAGCGCCCATTCGAGACGCGCGCCGAGGCCGCGGTACACCCAGAAGCCGCTGCCGGCGAGCTTGACGCCGCGCTCGTAATCGATAAGCCCGAGCTTTGTGCATAAATCGACGTGGTGGCGCGGCTCAAAATCGAATTCGTGCGGTTTTCCGAAATAGCGCAGCGGCTCGTTGTTCTCCTTGCCGCCGGGCGACAAGTCCTCGTCCGGGAGGTTCGGCAGGGCGAGCATCAGAGTCCTGTATTCGTCCTCCGTTTCGCGCAGAGAGTTTTCGCCGGCGCGTATCTTTTCTTTTAACGCGTTCATCAGCGCGATGGTTTCCGCGGTGTCCTCGCCGCTCTTTTTCATTATGGGTATTTGCTTTGAGACGCGGTTTTGCTCCGCCTTGTCGTTTTCGACGGCGACTATAGTCTCGCGGCGGCGCAAGTCCAGCTCGACTATGCGGTCTATCTGCGCGCCGACGGAGGCGAGCTTGCGCAGATACCGCTCTTTCACGCCCTCCGGGTCTTCTCTGATAAGCTTTATATCAATCATTTTCCCCTGTCTCACTTTCTTGGCTTGTTTGGCTTGCGTTTTGCGCCAAATCGTTGTATTTCTGTAAAAGCTCGTTGTAGTCCGCCTTGTACCGGTCTTCCGTTTGCCGCAAATCCTCCGCCCAATCGAGGCGGAGCTTTTCGAGCTCGGCCTCAAGCTCCGGAATTTTCGCGGAGAGCTCTCCGTTCTCGCCTTGCAGGCGAACGTTTTCTTCTTGCAGCGCCTCGAGCTTGCGCGTCGCCGAGGCGTTCTCCGCGTGCAGCGCCTCCGCCGCGCTGTCGTTGCGCGCCCCGATGAAATAGGACAGCGCGATGAAGAAAAGAACGACGGCGAAGAGTATCGCGGTGTACTTGACGACCGCGCGGCGCGAACCGGCGCGGTTTTCGGCTTCGTCTCTCATGCGTCCGCCTCCGTCTCCGCGAGCGAGGACAGGATTTTTATAAGCCGTTCAAGGTCCTCGTCTCCATAGTATTCAAGTTCTACGCGCCCGCTATTCTTCCTCGCGGCGGAAATCCTGACCTTTCGCCCCAGCGCGCGGGAAAGCTCCCGCTCGTATTCCGCCATATAATTTATTTTCTCCATACGGCTCGCGCCCGGTTCTAAGTCCGGGTCAACAGCTTCGGGCCCGTTTCTCGCCGAGGCGAGCTTCTTCGCGAGCCGTTCGGCGTCGCGCGTGGAGAGGCCGAGCTCCACGGCTTCGCGCGCGGCGCTCACCATAACGTCCTTGTCCGATATCCCGGCGAGCGCGCGGGCCGTGCCGGCGGCGAGCTCTCCGCTTCTTATGAACGCCAAAAGCTCGTCCGGCAGAGAGAGCAGCCGCAGCGAGTTCGCGACGGCGGGGCGCGATTTGCCCATCCGCTTTGAGATTTCCTCCTGCGTCAGCCCGAATTCGTCACCGAGCGCGCGGTAGCCGGCCGCCTCCTCGACGGGGTTAAGGTCCTCCCGCTGTAGATTTTCGACGAGAGAAATCTCCATGACCTTCAAATCGTCGGCGGAGATGATCCGCGCCGGCAGCTCGGACAGCCCGGCGGCGCGTGCGGCGCGCCAGCGGCGCTCCCCTGCGATGATCTGATAAAACCCGTCCTCCAAGGGCCGCACCGTCAGCGGCGAGAGCACGCCGTGCTCCCGTATCGACGACGCGAGCTCCTCGAGAGACGATTCCCCGAAGTCGGAGCGCGGCTGCCCGCGCCGCGGCTCGATCTTTTCTATCGGGATGTACTCAAAATCGCTCGATACGGCGAGAGACGAGCCGCCGAGCAGCGCGCCGAGCCCGGCGCCGAGCCCCCTGTTTTTTGCGTTTGCCATCGCGATCACTCCTTGTTGCACAAAGCTTGTCAAATCGCGGCGTAAATCGCCGCTCAATTTCGTTTGAGGAACTCGCGCGCGAGCTCCCGGTACGCGAGCGCCCCGCGGGAGCCCGAGTCATAGGTCAGCACGGGCTCGCCGTGGCTCGGCGCCTCCGACACGCGCACGTTGCGCGGAATGACGACGCCATAGACCTTTTTTTCAAAATACTTTTTGATCTCGTCGGCGACCTGCGCCGAGAAATTTGTGCGGGAATCGTACATCGTCAAAAGCACGCCCTCGATGTCAAGCGACGGATTCAGCCCGCGCTTTATCATACGCACCGTCGCGATGAGGTCGGAAAGCCCCTCGAGCGCGAAATATTCGCACTGCACGGGGATAAGCGCCGTGTCCGCCGCGCAGAGGGAATTCAGCGTAAGCAGCTCGAGCGACGGCGGGCAGTCGATGAGTATGTAGTCGTATTCGCCGCGCAGCTTGCCGAGCGCTTTTTTCAATATAAATTCGCGCGACTCCAGCGCCACAAGCTCGACGACCGCGCCGGAAAGCGCCTTGTTCGACGGCAGAATATCGCCGAAGCGCGTTTTGACGACGGCGTCGCCCGGCTCCGCCTGACCGATAAGGACGCTGTACGTGTCCGGCGCGCCGGAGTTTTTATCGACGCCCATGCCGCTCGTCGCGTTCGCCTGCGGATCCATATCACAGAGAAGCACGCGGCTGCCGGCCGCGGCTAACGCGGCGGTGAGATTAACGGCCGTCGTGGTCTTGCCCACGCCGCCCTTTTGATTTGTAACGGCGACTATTTTGCCCATACGCGGCACACACCTGCCTTTCCGCTATATATTCATAGCAATTATATTTTATGGCAATTATATATTATGGCAATGCTGAAAACGCGGCCTCGCCGCTTTGTGGGTATTGAAGCATTATAGCACATATTTTTTTTGTTTCAAGAGGGGAAGGAGAAATTTTGCGCGAATTGCGTCCGACGCGATATGTGTGAAATGTTTCACGTGAAACAATTCGGGCCGCGCCGCATGACCGCGGGGCCTTGCGTTTTAGAAAATCCTTGACAAGCCGCGGCGCGCGCGGTACAATTCAGACAAAGCGAAAATGCTTCCTGCGCTTGAATTTTATAATCGGTAAGCTTCGGAATTCGCGAAGCGAATTCCCGGACGCCAAAGGCGTTCGCGCGCTTTCAGCGCGAAGCCGCCGATTGCAACGAAGCGGGGAGATATGCTCGCCGCTTGTTTGGAAAACTGTACCCGCTGCCTTCATAGAGGCGGGCGACATCTTAATACCGTTATAAAAACGAAAGTGGGTTGAGCAAAATGCGCCTGTCCGAACAAATACAAGATTTTATTGAAAAGGTAAGAGAGTCTCTCGAATCGCGGCCCGGCGGAGAATGGGTGTACCGCATTGGATGTGTGGTGGTTGCTATTTTGATTTTTTTCCTGTTTGGTTCTCTGCTTATTGCGCTCGGAAAGATGGTGGGCCGGGAAATCTACAATATGTTTCATCCGTAACAGCTTCGGGCATAGCGCGCGGACGTTTGATTTAACGTGCCGCGGCGTCGCGCC
>JAISFB010000109.1 GCA_031263805.1 Oscillospiraceae bacterium | reverse complement strand
CAGGCCGTGATAGGCAGCGGAGGAAAGGGCAACGACTTCAAGCAGATCGCCCGGAACCTCAACGCCGCGATACAAAAAGTCGGCGCCGAAAAACTGACGATTGACGACGTCAAGGCGATAAAGGGCATCGGCGACGCCAAGGCGACCGTCGTATTCGCCGCCCTCGAGTTTTGGCGCAGAAGATTCACCAAGCAGACCAGCCCGCTTATCGATACTCCGGAAAAAGCGGCCGAGCAGCTTGATTTCATCAAGGATAAAAAGCAGGAGCACCTCGTCTTGCTGACGCTCGACGGGGCGCGGCGGCTCATCAACAAGCGCGTCGTCACGGTAGGCACGCTCACGTCGTCGCTCGTTCACCCGCGCGAGGTGTTCGCCCCCGCGATAGAGGACAGGGCGGCGTCGATAATCATAGCCCACAACCACCCGAGCGGCTCGCTTGATATAAGCGTCAGCGACAGGGACGTGACGCGCAGGATACGCGAGGCCGGCGAGCTGCTCGGCATCCGGCTTGACGACCACCTCGTCATAGTGCCCGACGGCTTTGCGAGCGCAAGCGAGGCTTAGAGTTCCGGGTACGGTTCCCCCGCCGTCAGCAGCAGCACCGTTTCCACGTGCGCGCAGCGCGGGAACATATCGAAGACCGATACCTCCGACGCTAAGTACCCGCGCCCTGCAAATAGCCGGGCGTCCCGCGCGAGCGTCGCAGGGTCGCAGGACACGTACACGACGCGGCGGGGGCGAAGGCGCGCTATAGCGTCGATAACGCCGGGCGCAAGCCCCTTTCGCGGCGGATCGACCGTTATCACGCCGGGGAAAACGCCGGAGCGGGCAAGCGCTTCCGCCGCGCTACCGGCGTCTCCGAGCCGAAATTCAGCATTTGTGACGCCGTTTAGCGCGGCGTTTTCGCGCGCGTTCACAACGGCGTCGGGGACGATCTCCGCGCCGTAAACGTGTCCGGCGGACTTGGCGAGCGCGAGAGTTATCGTCCCCGCGCCGCAGTACAGATCCAAAGCCGTGTCTTTTTCCGTAAGCGCGGCGAGGCGCAGGACCTCGGCGTACAGCCCTTCGGCCTGCGCGCGGTTCACCTGATAAAACGAGCGCGGGGACAGCCGGAACGTCAGCCCGCCGAGCTCGTCCTCAAGGTATTCCGAGCCGTAAAGCAGCCGGATATCCCCGTCAAGCGCGACGTTTCCGGCGGAGCCGTTGACGATTTGCAGTATACCGGCCGTTTCCGGGACGCGCTCGCGCAGCAACGCGATAAGCGTTTCACGGTGCGGCAGCCCGGTACGCGACAGCCCGATATTTGATGTGACGACGGCTGTCTGCGCGCCGCGCCCCTCTCGAAAAAACACATAGCGCACGAGCCCCGCCGGGATATTGCAGCCGTCCATCCATTCGCGCACGGCGGCGGCGGCGCGGAGCGACGCTGAGGACTGGATAAGGCACGTTTCCAGCGCGATGAGCTCGTGACTGCGCTCGCGGTAAAAGCCGGTGGCGGCGCGCCCGTCCGCCGAGCGTCCGGCCTCAAATATCGCCTTGTTCCGATAGCCCTCCGTCGCGGGGGACGGGGCGGCCTCGGGCACAGAGATATCGACGCCGCCGATACGGCGCAGAGCGTCCGAGACGCGCCGGCGCTTGCTTCGCAGTTCTTCGGCGTAGGTCATATGCAAAAAATCGCAGCCTCCGCACCTGCCGAAATGCGGGCAGGCGGGGACGAGCCTTTCCGGAGAGGCCTCGAGTACGCGCTCCGTTTTCGCGAAAACCGCGCCGGAGGAGACCTTTAATATCCGCGCCTCGACCGTTTCGCCGCTGAGCGCGCGGCGGACGAACACGACCCGCCCGTCGTGACGCGCGACGCCGTCCCCGGCGGAGGAATAGCCGTCCGTTTTCAATATCAGGATATCGTTTTTTGTCATAAGAAACCGCCTAAACGCGTGCGGCGCGCGGCTTGTTTCCGCTCCGATGCACGGCGAGCCAACAACCTGGCCGCCTCTACTTTCTCTTTCCGAGCAATGAATTCAGGCGTCGCTTCCGCGTTCTTCACGTCACTTACAAGCCACAAATACATAGGCGGTGCTTTGCGGTAATGCGGATTGGTCTCCAGAACCGGCTCGGGTAAGAAGTCCCGTATCATTTTATCCGTCCACCCTCGGCTCTTCACGGTCGCCTTGGTTACTCGCGCGTCCGCATCGGCGTTATCGAAGTCAGTCCAAGGGTTGTTCGAGCGCTCAGGGTACTGCTGCCGATAAAGCTTGTCTATTAAACGTCTGTCAAAATCGTCGAAGACGTCGCTGCGTACAGGGATAATACTTTCTGCGCCGCTTGACAGCTTACGCGCGTCACGCAGCAGCGCCAAGTCTATCTTTTCGGATACATCGCGTTTCTTCTCTGCGATCCAATCCGCATCGATATCTAAAGTCATTGTACGGCAAAACGAATAGTAGAGATCGAGCCGCTTGTATGTAAGCTCCAATTCGTCGAGGCTGCCGTCTTTTATTAACGGCTGCGGCAACGTCTTTTTTTCAGCGTATAGCCTGACGTATGTATTCCACGTCGATCTAAGCGCGCTATTCTGAGCATCGACCGGAATAAAAATCAACCGATACTGCTCCTTCATCGACAGAGACTTGAACGTCTCGACGTATTCCAATAAAGCCAGAGGCGCAGTTAAATCGGAGTTATGCATATACTCAATGTCACGAGTGCGCATACACGCCCGCAGCCGCTGCCGCAAAGTTCCCAGCGGGAGATCGAGTACATACTGCTCAACAGGGTGATAACGCGCCCGCTGCAGTTCCGGCAGTTCGGAGTCTAAGCGCCTTTCTATTATGTGCCGTATACGTTTAACCGCGTTGACATAACCGATAGCATACCGATTCTTTCTTCCGGCGCGCCCCGCTACCTGCTTAACTTCGCTCGCCTTCAACGAGCGCATTGTAAAGCCGTTGAATTTTTCGGCTTCCATAAAGATGATCCTCTGTATAGGAAGGTTCAATCCCATACCGATCGCGTCAGTCGCCACAACTACTGAACTTTCACCGTCTACAAACCTCTGTGTCTGCAAACGCCTGTTTTCAGGCGGTAGCGCCCCATATAAAACGCTCGCTTGAATACCGCAGTTTGCCAGCGCGCCCGCCAAAACGAGCACCTTGCGCCGAGAGAAAACGATTAACGCGTCACCCGGCTGCACGTTGTCCGGGAAAACAAACGGCTCCGACTCGAAAACAAGCGGCGTATCACGCGTATGGTCAATGACGGTATAGTCGTCGCCGCAAGCCTCAATCAGCTTGACAAGCAGCGGAACGGCATTATCCGAACAACATAACAGCAAATTCTTCGCGCGGACGCCGAGAATCGCTCTCGTCCAAGAACTCCCGCGCTGCGGGTCAGTAACCATCTGGGCTTCATCAATCAGCGCCGCGTCGTATAAAGTATCGAGATCGAGCATTTCGACTGTCGAAGCTGTGTGCTGTGCTCCGGCCACGATTTGCCTTTCTTCACCGGTCAGCAGATTGCATGGGATACCGGAACTATTCAGTGTCTGAGATACCTCCAGCGCAAGCAAACGCAGCGGAGCCAAATAAACACCTGTTTCCGCTTCCTTGAGAGTCTGCAAGGCGCTGTACGTCTTACCCGTATTTGTATCGCCGCAGTGAATTATGACGTTTCTCCGCATAAGGCGGGCTTGCGGAAACTCATCTTTCGGATGGTCGGGGATAAGCGAACGCACAAGCTCGTCCACTACTCTATGCACCGTTGCCTCGGATAAAAGTCTTCCGTCTTCAATGGGTACCACAACTTTATGCTCTGTGCTTAAAAAGGCGGCGGCTTCTCTGACACGCTGTTCCGCTAACCATCTTAATTTTGAAAGCTTTCTGTATAGCTGCGTACGGAGAGCTGTGTCTGTCGCGGGATAATCAATCTTAAGTGAGCTTACCGCCGAGATTACTCTGCGCACTTTTCTGCACAGCGATACAAGCTCGTTAAACGGATTCTCGTACTCAGCAGACGACCCAACGCCGTGTAAAATCTCATCAATTTCCTTTATAAGCGAGTGTTCCCGAGAGTCGCGCTTCCGGCTCCCAATAAAAACCGATTGCTCAGAAGTATAATATCTCCGTACTTTATTATTTATGATATGTGTCTCGAATATTGCCTCATCCACCGGGCGCAACCCGGCGTTTTTAAGCTGTCCAAGCGTAAACAAAGGGGAGTCCCGCTCTATATTGTACGCACGAAATGCTTCCCAGTTCTCGAAATACATCAGTCACACCCACCCCCGAAAAATTTTTCACGACCGTCTGAACCCCCGATATGCTGAAAAAGTTTACGCGCCGGGCGCGACAGCTCCACTCAAGTATAGCGCAGAGTGAGAGAAAACGCAAGGAATCTTTAACAGCGCGTGCGCGGACGTGTGATTAAACATGCGAGTAATATACGCGCTTTCTTCGGACAGCCTATGTTATACACCATTGAAATCGAAAGGAATTGTCACAGCAATGAAAATACGATTGAAAAAACAATACGCGGCGGCGCTCGTCGCTTACACGCTCGCGCTCGTCGCCGTCCTCGGCGGCTTTATATATAAAAATCATATGACAGCGGTGTTTTACAAAAGGCAGACCGAAAACTGCTACCGCCGCGCCTTCAACGGCCTCGCCTCCGGGATCGGGGAGCTCGATTCCGCGCTGCAAAAGTGCGTATTCGCGGGCGGCGGCGGTATGGAAAGCGAGACGCTGACCCGTGTGTTCGGCGCGGCCGAAACCGCGAAGCAAGCCCTCGGAGAGCTGCCGCGCGGGGACATCGGGCTTTTGCAAACCTCCGGATTTATCACGCGGACGGGGGATTACGCGTTCGCGCTGACGAAAAAGCTCGCCCGCGGCGAGGCGCTGTCCGGCGACGAAAAGCGGAATTTGAAAAAACTGTCGGAGACGGCGTCGATGCTCAGCGGCAATTTTACGGAGCTCCTCGGCGAGGTAAATGACGGCGGCTTTACACTCGGCGAGCTCGCGGACGTCGAAAATCGCGCCGAGCGCGCCTCAGAAAATGCGATCGCCGCGGAGAACGCGATCGGCTCCGAGAACGAAATCGGCGCGGGCTCGTTTTCCGAGCGCGTAAAAGCGACCGAGGAGGAATTCCCCGAGCTGCCCTCGCTGATTTACGACGGGCCGTTTTCCTCACACATCGGCGGCTTAAAGCCGCGCTTTCTCGAAAACAAGCCCGAGGTCTCGCGCGAAGAGGCGCAAAAGATAGCGGAAGAGTTTATTGCTGTTGGCAGTGCGCCGCAGTCAAAAAATGCAGCCGTTGCCGCGGGTGATGCCCGCGGCGCCGCCGTAGGCGGCCAATTTGTATCAGCCGACAAAGCGCTAAGCTTTGTCGGCGAACGAGCGGGCTCACTGCCGGTCTATCGCTTTTCGCGCGAGGACGCAAACGGCGGCTTGAATATCGAAATATCAAAGGCCGGCGGCGCCGTCGTCAATATGTATTCCCCGCGAGTTCCCGGGCAGGCTTCCGTAAGCATCGGCGATGCCGTAAAAACCGCGGAAAAATTCTTGTCCGACCGGGGCTTTGAGGCTATGCGCGAGAGCTATCATATGACACAGGACGGCTCCGTCACCGTGAATTTCGCGTACACCCAGGGCGATGTCATATGCTACACCGATTTGATAAAGGTCACGGCGGACCTTGACACCGGAGAGGTCTCCGGCTTTGAGGCGCAGGGATATATAATGCACCATCACGAGCGCGCGCTTCCGGAGCCGAAAATCTCCGCGGACGCCGCGCGCGCAAAAGTCTCACAAGAGCTTAAAATCCTCTCGCAAGCGCTCAGCGTGATTCCGACGGACGGCAAAAACGAGGCGTTCTGCTATGAATTCAAATGCGAAGCGCCCGACGGACGGCATTATATCGTGTATATCAACGCGGAAACCG
>JAISFB010000098.1 GCA_031263805.1 Oscillospiraceae bacterium | reverse complement strand
ATCACGCGCCCGGAAATCCTGATCGCCGATGAGCCGACCGGCGACCTCGATCCCCGGAACGCCGATGAAGTCCTCCGCTTGTTCGCGGAGGTCCACAGTCAAGGCGTGGCGGTTATAATAGTTACACATGAGCGGCAAATGCCGCTTTGCGCGAACCGCTGTTTCGTGATGAAAAGCGGGAACTTGGCGGAATGTTAAAAGTGGAGGGCGTATAAATAAAAGCCTTGATAGCGGCCTGAGACTCCTGTGAGAACGGTTTGATTTTACAGCATAAAATTCTCCGTGACCGCTTCCCACTCGCGGAGCTTCTCGTCGAGTTCGGCGTCCAGCGGGGCTTGCTCGGCATCGAGCTCTAACAGGCGCTTGTAGTCCGACGAGCGCTCGGCGCGCTCCGCTTCAAGCGCGGCGAGCCGCCGCTCGAGCTCCGCGATCTCGCGCTCAAGCCGTGTTGCGGCGCGGGCGGCCTCGCGAAGCTCGCGCTGATTTTGCCGGGTGCGGGCCTGGGGCTTGACCGGCTGCGCGTCCCGCGCGGGGGGAGGCGCATTAAATTCTTGGGATTTCAGTTCTTGGTATTCGTTGAAGCCGCAGCGGTGATCGTGAAAAGCGCCGCCTTCGAGCTCCCATACGCGCGTCGCGAACTTTTCCGTGAAATATCTGTCGTGAGAGACGAAAAGCAACGTGCCCTCAAAGCCCGCAACGGCGTCCTCTATCCACTCGCGGGAGGGGATGTCGAGGTGGTTCGTCGGCTCGTCGAGTATCAGAAAGTTTATATCGGCGGACATTAGAATACACAGGCGCAGTCGGCTGCGCTCCCCGCCGGACATTTCGCCGACAAGCTTGAACACGTCGTTTCCCGAGAACTTAAACGCACCGAGCCTGTTGCGCGCCGTCTGCGGCGAGCATTTTGTTTCATAGATTACCGTGTCCAGCGCGGAGAGAGTCATGCTTTGAAAGCTTACAAGCTGCGGCAGATACGCCGCGCGGACCGCCGGGCCGAATTTTATCATCCCCGCGTCGCGCTTTTCCTCGCCCAAAAGGACGCGCAGCAGCGTCGTCTTACCGCAGCCGTTGTCGCCGAGCAGCGCGATACGCTCTCCGCCGAGGACCTCGGCCGATATGCCTGAGAAAAGCGTTTTTCCGCCGAGAGCTTTGGAGAGCCCTTTGATCGCAAGGGCCATATCTCCTTTGAATTCGCGCTCGGAAAACTGTCCGCGCAGGGACTTTTCGCGCTCGGGGCGCGGGACTCCGCCGTCCCGGATGCGCTCTATGCGCGTTTCGACGGCTTTTGCTTTTATGATCGCCTTTTCGGTCGCCCACGAGCGCATTCGGCGGGCCGTGGCTTCAAGCCGGGCTATCTCCGTTTGCTCGCTTTCGTATTTCTTGCGCTGTTCATCGCGCCGCCGCTGTTTTTCTTTTACGTAGAAAGTATAGCCGCCGCTGTATAATTCCGCCTTGCCGCGCGTCAGCTCTATCGTCCGGCGGACGGCGCGGTCGAGAAAGTATCTGTCGTGGGAGATGATAAGCGCCGTGCCCTTGAATTTTGACAGATATTCTTCAAGCCACTCGACGGCGTGAATATCCAGATGGTTCGTAGGCTCGTCCAGCAGCAAAATGTCCGTGTCTTCGAGGATCAGGCGGGCGAGGTTCACGCGCGTTTTTTCTCCGCCGGAGAGAGTGGAGAACGGCTGCGCGCGCTGGCCTGCCGGGATTTTCAGCCCGTTTGCCACGCGGTTTACCTCATAGTCCTCGGCGTAGCCGCCGCCGTGCTCGAATTGCTCGGCGAGTACGTCGTATTCCCGCAAAAGCTCGCGCGAGTCGCTTGTCTCCATCTCCAGCGTGAGCGCGTCCATACGCTCGCGCGCTCGGTGTACGCTGTCAAACGCCGAGCGCAGGACATCCTCCGCGGTAAAAGCCTCGGGATAGACCGGTATCTGCGATATCAGCCCTATTTTTTTGGACGGGGAGACCGCGACGTCGCCCTCGTCAGTTTCAAGCTCGCCTATGATGAGGCGGAACAGCGTCGTCTTGCCCGCGCCGTTCGCCCCGAGCAGCCCGACGTGCTCTCCGGCGTTGACGTCAATGCTGACGCCGTCCAGGACGTTTTCGCCCTCGACGAAGGCTTTGACGGCGTTTTTTATCGATATGTCTATCAAGGGGCGCGCACCTCCTGTTTTTCGATCATTTTATCATATGGGGAGGGAAAATGCAAAACAGGATGAATTTAACGTGCGTGCGCGCACGGGAACGCGCATTCGCGCGACGTGAATGACAGCGCCCCCCCCGTCGCGGCGGCAGCCGCGTTCCCCGTGCCCGCAGGCACGTTCAATCAAACGCCCGCGCGTCGCGCCGCAAAGTTTTTATTATTCACTCTTGTCTTTTCGCGTTTTAAGTGTTATTATGGTTCCATAATAATAAATTGAGTCGTTTTGTGTGTGTTTCGCGTAATATGTGTTGGCGGAGATTATGGGTTGACGTGTGTTGCAGATGGTTGTAAGCGAGGTATGCCGGGCGCGGGAGGTTTTTATGCGCTTTGAGGAATGGTCGGTAAAGGGCTTTGATAGGAACGCGGCGGTCGGGCTGTGCAAA
>JAISFB010000022.1 GCA_031263805.1 Oscillospiraceae bacterium | reverse complement strand
CGGCGGAGCTTGAAAAAGAGCGCGAGATACAGCTCGGCATCGCCATCGAAGAGGGCAAGGCAAAAGAGGAAGGCAAGGCGAAAAAGCTGTCGGAGGACAAGGCCTTGGAGATCGCCCGGAAAAAGGTTGACGGCAGGATAAATAAATTCTACGAGGAAATTTGCCTTATGAGCCAGCCGTTTGTCAAGGCCGACAAGCTTTCGGTCGCCCAGCACGTAGAGCAGACTGCAAAGCGGCTCGGCGGCGCGATAAAGATAAAGGCGTTCACCCGCTATGAAAAAGGCGAGGGCATCGAAAAAAAGCAGGAGGATTTCGCGGCCGAGGTCGCAAGCCTCATAAAATAGACTTCAAAGGCTCACGATGCGAGACGGCACGGAAAACGCCAGAGAAAATATCGGAAAAAGGCAGATGAAGGGCGCAATTTTTGACCTCGACGGCACTCTGCTCGACTCTATGCCCATCTATGACACGGCGGGGGGCGATACGCTCCGCGCGCTCGGCTATACCCCGCGCGCGGGACTGTACGACGCGCTGCGCACGCTGTCCGGCAACGAGGTTTTGGAGTATTTTCATCGCGAATACGACACGCGGGAAACGATAGCGGAGCTCGAAGCCGCGCTTGATAAGCAGCTTGAACGCTTTTACGCCGATACGGCGCCGTTGAAGCCCGGCGTCGCGAGGCTGCTCGAAGCGCTGCGCGGGCTCGGCATACCGATGGCCGTGGCGACGGCCACGCGGCGCATACACGTGGAAGCGGCGCTTGAACGCACGGGCGCCGCGAAATATTTCAGCCGCATTTTTACGTGCCCGGAGGAAAACACGGGCAAGCGAGAGCCTACGATCTTCCTGCGCGCCGCCGAATTTCTCGGTACGGCGCCGGGGGAGACATACGTCTTTGAGGACTCGCTTCACGCGATAAAAAGCGCGAAAAGCGCGGGCTTTTACGTCGTGGCGTTTTACGACGGCTCAGAGAGGAACAATCAGGCAGGGATACGCGAGCTCGCCGACGAGTATTACGACTCTCCGGCGGGCTTCGAGATTTCACAAGGAGGCGGCGGGCTTTGAATATCTTAGTATGCGACGACGAGCACGAAATAGTAGAGGCGATAGAGATCTATCTTAAAAACGAGGGCTACAGCGTCCTGAAAGCCTTTGACGGGGAGCAGGCGCTTGAAAAAGCGCGCGTGAACGACGTCCATCTCGTGATAATGGATATAATGATGCCGAAAATGGACGGCATACGCGCGATGATGCGCCTGCGCGAGATGTGCAACATCCCGGTGATAGTGCTCTCCGCCAAAACGGAGGACACGGACAGGATTTCCGGGCTTTCACTCGGCGCGGACGATTACATCACGAAGCCGTTCAATCCGTTAGAGCTGCTGGCGCGCGTCAAATCGCAGCTTCGCCGCTACACGGAGCTCGGCGGGGCGGAGCCCAGGCAGAATGTCTATAAAACGGGCGGCCTCGTCCTCGACGACGAGCGCAAGACGGTGACGCTCGACGGCGAGGACGTCCGTATGACGCCCGTGCAGTACAGAATACTGCTGCTTTTGATGAAAAATGTCGGGCGCGTATTTTCGATCGACGAAATTTATGAGCGCGTCTGGAACGAGGTCCCGTACAACGCGGACAACACCGTCGCCGTACATATCCGAAACATACGCGAAAAGATCGAGATCAACCCGAGGGAGCCGCAATATCTTAAGGTCGTGTGGGGTATCGGATATAAGATAGAGAAGCAATAACGCGCTTTTCGGAAAAGGGAGGGTATTGCAATGGAGCCGACGCTGAAAAGGTACGGCGTCTGGGTAAAGCTCCCGGTGTTTTTGCTGTCGGCGCTTTTGCTGGCGCAGACGTTTTGGGTCTTTGCGCTGGCGCAGAGCTATTCTTACGACAGCAACGGGCGCTACGCCTGGTACACGGTCGGCGACGTGATAGCGTCCGAAACGTACACGGAGACAAAATCGTTCGACCGCCTATACGACGCCGTGCTGACCGACCTCGACAGCCTGACGCGGCTCGTCAGATGGATCGGCGACATTGAAAAGGGAATTGAAGACCCGCCCGACAGATACGGCCTGACCCCGTCGGCGCAATACGGGGAGGATTGGACGCGCAGCTCGATAGAGCGCGACCTGAACTCCACGGTCATCGCGCTGAACGCGCGCAACGGCGTCGTCTATTACTGCGCCGTCGCGGAGCTCGGCGTCGTATACTCCAATCCGACGGGCGTGCCGGTGGACTGGGTGATGAAGTTTGAGTACAGCTTTTCCCGCGACTCGAACAAGGTGATGGCATTCACGGGCGAATATATTTCAAGTCTGAACAAGGACTTCACGGTGTTCCGCGAGACGATGCTGCGCTATGTGGCGCAGCTCGCGGCGCTTTTGTCCGGTTATATCGTCTGCTCGATTTATCTGATCCTCGCCGCCGGGCGGAAAACGGCGGACGAGCGGATATATTTATCGTTCATTGACAAGCTGTATACTGAAATTATGTTAGCGCTCGTGCTGCTCGCCCCGGCCGGGGCGCTCGGCATCGCGCTGATGTTCTATCCGGTGGTGGATGGGAGCGGCACGCTGCACGTATTCGTCGTCGCGGCCTGCGCCGCGATTTTTCTCGCCGCGGGCATCCCGGCTATGTCGGTCGTGCGGCGCGCGAAGGATAAAACGCTGCTGACGCACACGCTGCTGTACACGCTTTTCCGCGCGGTCTTTGACCTTTTGCGGCGCGTTTATTCCGCCGGGACGCAGGCGCGCCGAATATCCGCCGCCGTAGTTGGGCTCGGCGTCCTGACGATGATACCGCCGCTCGGGATCATAACAATACCGGTAGCGGTGTCCCGCGCCGTGCGCGCCATGACGAGGCTAAACGACGCCAAGGAACGGATACTTAACGCCGAGATGGAAAAGCGCCTGCGCGCGGAGCAGCTCCGAACAGAGCTGATAAGCAACGTGTCGCACGATATAAGAACGCCTCTGACGTCGGTCATCACATATATCGATCTGCTGAAAAATGAAGGCGCGCACAGCGAAAAGGCGCGGGAATACATCGGCGTCATCGAAAGCAAGGCGCAGCGCCTGCGGGAGCTCACCGACGACCTGTTCGAGGTTTCAAAGGCGGCAAGCGGGAATATCCCCGTCACGCTTGAAAATTTAGATATCAACGAGCTCGTCGCGCAGGGGCTCGGGGAAATGGACGCGAAAATACGCGAGTCGGGGCTCGACTTCCG
>JAISFB010000209.1 GCA_031263805.1 Oscillospiraceae bacterium | reverse complement strand
CCGCCGCCGCCCTTCACCGCTTGCTCTAACAGCGTCACGAGGCGGCGCCTTCCCTCCCCCGTTTCCGCGGAAAACGGCAAAATTTCCGTTTCGCCGAGCGCGAGGCTTTCGCGGATCGTATCAATATTTGCCTGAAGCTCCGATTTTTTAACTTTGTCCGTCTTGTTCGCCGCGACGACGACGGGCGATAACGTATCGCGGAACCACGCCGCCATCGTCAAATCGTCCGCCGTAGGCTTATGACGGCCATCGACGATCATGACCCCGAGGGAAAACTCGGCGTTTTCAAAGAAATACTCCATAAGCCTCGACCAGCGCGCCTTTTCCTCCCGGCTGACGCTCGCGTAGCCGTAGCCGGGCAAATCGACGAAATACGCCTTGCCGTCTATTTTGAAGTAATTGACGTGAACTGTCTTTCCCGGCCTCGCGCCGACGCGCGCAAAATTCGAGCGTCCGAGCACGCAGTTTATAACGGAGGATTTTCCGACGTTCGATTTTCCTGAGAAAACTATCTTGGGAAGCGCGTCGCGGATAAGCGCGTCGGGCGACGCCGCCGATTTTACAAACTCCGCTTTTTGCAGATTGAGCGCCATTACTGTCTTACTCGCGGCGGCTCCGGGCGCGGGGTCATCGGCTGCGGCATAGGCTGATGAACATCCAGCACGGGAAAATCGGTCTTTATGTCCCGCTGTAACGGCGCGGCGGGGCGCGGCGCGGAAAGCTCTCGCGGCGCGATGTTTGAGAAGTCGAGCGCAACGTCAAGCACGCTGTCGATATGCTTCGCCGTTACAAAATGCAGCGCGCCGCGCACCGTTTGGTCGATCTCCTCGAGGTCGGCCTCATTGTCGGCGGGGATTATCACCGTTTTCGCGCCGACGCGCATCGCCGCCATAGTTTTTTCCTTCAGGCCGCCTATGCGCAGTATGCGTCCGCGCAGCGTTATTTCTCCCGTCATCGTCACGTTCGGGCGCACAACGGCGCCTGAGAGCGCGGAAATAACGGCCATCGCCATAGTTATCCCGGCGGACGGGCCGTCCTTTTCGATACCGCCTCCGGGGAAGTGGATGTGCAAATCTTTTTTCCTGTGAAAGTCGGGCTCTATGCCCAGCAGCTCCGCGCGGCTTCTTATGTACGATACGGCGGCCTCGGCCGATTCCTTCATCGTCTCGCCGAGGTTCCCCGTGAGCTTTAAGGCGCCCTTGCCGGGCAGCACGTTCACCTCGACGTCGAGCGTCGTTCCGCCGGCCTCCGTCCACGCGAGCCCACGCACGACGCCTATCTCGCCGCCGATATCGGCCTCCGCCGTGTACCGGCGCGAGCCGAGCAGCTCCGCTAACGAGTCGGGCGTGACCGATACGCTTTTCGTTTCGCCCTTCGCGATTTGCGCCGTCACCTTGCGGCAGACGGACGCGATGCTCCGCTCCAATTGCCGCATGCCGGATTCGCGCGTCCAGCCCGATATGATCTCAAGCGCCGCCGCGTCGGAGATTTTAAGCTGCTTCGCGCTCAGTCCGTGCTTTTTGCGCTGCTTGGGCAGCAGATAGCGCTTGGCTATTTCGAGCTTTTCGATGTCGGTATAGCTCGACATTTCGATGACCTCCATACGGTCGAGCAGCGGGCGCGGGATCGTCGAGGACGAATTCGCCGTCGTGATAAACATCGTGTCCGATAAATCGAACGGCAACTCAAGATAGTGGTCGCGGAACGCGTAGTTTTGCTCGGGATCGAGCGCTTCGAGCAGCGCGGCGGACGGGTCGCCGCGGTAATCGCTGCCGAGCTTGTCGATCTCGTCAAGCAGCATCAGCGGATTCCGCGTGCCGACGCGGTTTACGGCGTCGATTATGCGTCCGGGCATCGCGCCGACGTAGGTCTTTCGGTGTCCGCGAATTTCAGCCTCGTCGTGAACGCCTCCGAGCGAAATTCTCGCGAGCTTGCGGTTGAGCGCCTTAGCTACCGAGATAGCGACGGACGTCTTCCCGACGCCGGGCGGCCCGATGAGGCAGATTATCGTGCCCTTGTGATCCGGCTTCAGCTGCTTCACCGCTAAAAATTCGATTATGCGTTCCTTGACCTTTTCGAGCCCGAAATGGTCGTCGTTCAGCGTCTTGATCGCGGAGTTTATATCGCGCCGCTCCGTCGTCGTCTTGTTCCACGGGAGCCCTATGCACAGATCAAGATAAGTGCTCAGCAGTCCCGATTCCGACGAACCGAAGTGCTGCTTTTCAAGGCGGTCTACCTCTTTATTCAGCTTCTCCGTGATCTCCTTCGGTACGCGGAGCTTCGCTATCTTGCGGCGGTATTCCGATATCTCGTCGTCCCCGCCGCTCTCGCGCTCGTCGCCGAGCTCGGACTGTATGGCGTGCATACGCTCGCGCAGTATATGCTCGCGCTGCTGGCCTTCAAGGCGCGCGCGCAGATCGCCCTCGATCTCCATTTCGACGCTCTGTATCTCAAGCTCGTGCGCGAGAAGCTCGAACACGAGCTCCATCCGCTTTGTGGGATTGAACGCCTCGAGCACGGGCTGCTTCTGCTCGTGCCTCACAAACATATTCTGCGCGATATGATCCGCGACCGCGCCGGCGTCCGTCATACCGAAAAGCGGGAACACGCTTTCGCGCTGGACGGCGTTCGACATCGAAGCGTATGTATCAAACATCCCGACGGCGCGGCGCGTCATCGCCTCAAGCTTCGCCGTTTTGCGCGGGGCCGTTTCGGGTATTTCCTCGACCTCCGCCAAATAATATCCGCGCTCGATCGTCGTGCCGTGCACCCTCGCCCGCGCGACGCCCTCGACAAGCGCCTTTACGCCCCCGCCGGGGACCTTCAGCACCTGCCTGACCTGACATATCGTGCCGATCTTGTATAAATCCTCCGGGCGCGGCGATTCTTTTCTTATATCGCGCTGCGCTATCAGTATGACGCGGCGGTCATAATGCACCGAGGCGTCGAGCGCCGAGGTGGACACATCGCGCTCGACGTCAAAATTCAGCAGCACGCCGGGGAACGCGCATATTCCCCTCAGCGCGATAAGCGGAAGCTTTTCGTACCGCGGCCGCGCGGTCTCCGCCGGCATATCGTCGTCTTGTATTATCTTTGACATTGTGGACATTGTGACCTCCCGTTGAAAGCCTACGAAATATTCATTATATCCCGGCTGAGCCGGGGCTTTGGCCGGCGGATTATCTGCGGCGGCTCCGCACCGGAGACGCATTCTCCGGTTATTATCACCTTTTCCGCCCTGCTGTCGGACGGAATATCATACATCAGCTTCATCATGACGTTTTCCATAACGCCGCGCAGACCGCGCGCGCCGACGTCGAGCTCTAACGCCTTGTCGGCTATCGCCTCTAACGCCTCGTCGCGGAACTCCAGTATCACCCCGTCATAACCCATAAGCGTCTGATATTGACGCGTCAGGGAATTGCGCGGCTCGCGCAGTATGCGGATCATATCCTCGCGCGAGAGCGAATCGAGCGACGTGATTATCGGCATACGCCCGACAAGCTCCGGGATCAAGCCGTATTTCAACAGGTCCTGCGGGCGTATCTCCTTCAACACCTCGCCGACGTTGCGCTCCTTCCGGCTCTTTATCTCGGCGCCGAAGCCTATTCCTCTTCTGTCGAGCCTGTTTTCGATTATTTTTTCAACGCCGTCGAAAGCGCCGCCGCAGATGAACAGGATATTCGTCGTGTCCACGCTTATGAACTCCTGATGCGGATGCTTGCGCCCGCCGTGCGGCGGGACGTTGGCAACCGTGCCCTCAAGTATTTTCAGCAGCGCCTGCTGCACTCCCTCGCCGGAGACGTCGCGCGTGATCGACGTGTTTTCGCTTTTGCGGGCGATCTTATCGATCTCATCGACGTATATAATGCCGCACTGGGCCTGCTCCACGTCTAAATCCGCCGCGAGAAGCAGCCTCAGCAGGATATTTTCGACGTCGTCGCCGACGTAGCCCGCCTCCGTGAGCGTCGTCGCGTCCGCTATCGCGAACGGGACGTGCAGCATCCTCGCGAGCGTTTGCGCGAGCATCGTTTTGCCGCTGCCCGTAGGCCCGACAAGCAGGATGTTGCTCTTTTGCAGCTCCGTATCCGACCTGTGCCTGTTCGATATTCTCTTGTAATGGTTGTATACGGCGACGGACAGGGCTATCTTCGCCGTCTCCTGCCCCACGACGTATTCGTTGAGCGCCGCGTGTATCTCGGCGGGCTTGGGCAGACTTCCGAGAGGCGCGTGCGCGCGCGGGCGCGCCGTTCCGTAGCCTATCAGCTCTGCGTCGTCGTCTATTTGATTCATACACGCCGATACACACTCGTTGCATATACAGACATCGCCCTGCCCGACAAGCAGCCGTTCCACCTGATCCTGTCTTTTGCCGCAAAAGCCGCATCTTAAAAGCTTGTCGTTATTGTTCTTAGGCACTTAAACTCCCCCGTTTTCGCGTATACGCCGTCTGCTTACCGCTTGTTTATCACATTATCTATCAGACCGAAGTCGCGGGCTTCCTCCGCCGTCATAAAATTGTCGCGCTCTGACGCGGCGCGCACCTCATCCACGCTTTTGCCCGTGTTTTCGGCGAGTATCTTATTCAGGCGGCCCTTGATTTTCAGGATATTCTCCGCGTGTATCTGAATATCCGTCGCCTGACCCTGAAAACCGCCTGACGGCTGATGTATCATGATCTCGGCGTTCGGAAGCGCGACGCGCTTGCCCTTAGTCCCCGACGACAGCAGGAACGCGCCCATACTCGCCGCCATACCGATGCAGATCGTGGACACGTCCGCCTTTATATACTGCATCGTGTCGTAAATCGCAAGCCCCGCCGTTACGGAGCCTCCCGGCGAGTTGATGTAAAAATGTATCTCCTTGTCGGGGTCCTGCGATTCGAGGAAAAGAAGCTGCGCGACGATGAGCCCCGCCGTCGTGTCGTTCACCTCCTCGCTGAGAAATATGATCCTGTCATTGAGCAGGCGCGAGAATATATCGTAAGAACGCTCCCCCCGCGCGGTCTGCTCCACTACATAAGGTACGAGACTCATTTTCAAAACTCCTTTTATTAAAAAATATGTGTTTCCGGAACATATCCGATATTATCGACGTCTTTCAATAATATCCGTTCATAGCAAAAAGTATACGGCTGAAAATATACGCAGCCTTAAAACCTATTCGCCGCTTTCTTCGGCGGGCGGCTTTTTTGCCCGCGTCCGCTTAGGCTTTTCCGGGGCGCTTTCCCCGTCCTCGGGCGCTTCGGGCTTCGCGGCTTTTTTGGCGGGCTTTTTCCCGGGAGCGCTTTCCGTCTTTTCCCCGTCCTTCGCTTTGGCGCCGACCGCCGCTTTCGTCTGACGTTTCGGCTTTTCGGGCGCGGCTTCTTCCGCGCTCTCTTTTGCACTCTCTTTCGCACCTTCTTGGGCGCTTTCCTGAGGCGCTTCGGCCTCCGCTTTCGCTTTGGTCGCGGCGCGGCGGACGCGCTTGGGCTTCGGCTCCCCGCTTTCCGCCGGAGTATCGCTTGTATCGGACTTTGCCGCGACGGGCTCCGCTATGCCGTTTTCGACGACAAGCTTTATCGCGGCACGCATTTTCGTCTCATGCCGCGCCGCGTCCTCCTCGACCGAGCCTTTTACGGTATCGACGTCGGTGCTGTAGCGCTCGGCCATCTCGGCGTACATCGCTTCGACCTGCTCGTCTGTTGCCGTGATATCTTCTTTCTCGACGATTTTTTCGAGGGCAAGAGACACCTTGACCTGCTTTTCCGCCTGCGGACGCGAATCGCGGCGGTAATCCTCCGTCGTCAGCCCGGACATTTTGAAATACGCGTCGGGGTCTATGCCGTATTGAGAAAGCTGCGTTTGCATATTTCTCAGGCCGCTGTCTATCTGCTCCTCGATCATTTCCTCCGGTATTTCCCCGGTGACGGTTTCGGCGAGAGCGTCGAGCAGCGCGTTTTCAAACCAGTCGGCGGCGTCCTTTTCGCGCGCTTCCTCAAGCTTTTTACGCACGTCGGCGCGATATTCTGTGATCGTGTCGAATTCGGACACGTCCTTCGCGAACTCGTCGTCCGCCTCCGGCAGTATCTTTGTGCGCACCTCGCGCAGCGTGACGTTGAATACTGCGGGCTTCCCGGCGAGCTGCTCCGCGTGGTATTCCTCCGGGAAAACGACCTCGATATCGCGTGTTTCGCCCGTCGTCATACCTTGCAGCTTTTCCTCAAAGCCCGGTATGAACGAACCGGAGCCGAGCTCTAATTCGTGATTCTCCGCAGTCCCGCCGTCAAACGGCACTCCGTCTATCGAGCCGGCATAATCTATTATCACCGTGTCGCCGTTTATCGCGGGACGATCCGTCGTTTCAAGGCTCGCGTTGCGCAGGCGCAGCGCTTCTATCTCGGAATCCACGGCGCTCTCCGGCACGTCAGTCGATGGCTTTGAAGCGCGGATGCCTTTATACTCCCCGATCTCTATCTCGGGATACAGCGTTACCGTAAATATCGCGGACACTGTCTTATCGTCGCCGACGCTCACGTCGCCGAGCTTGGGATAGCCGACCGTGCGCAGCTCCTTTTCTTTTATCCCGAAGCTGAGCGCCTCCGGCAGGACCTCGTCGAGGGCGTCATCTTGGAACACCGAAGCGCCGTACAGGTTTTCGATGATTTTTCTCGGCGCCTTGCCCGGACGGAAGCCCGGTACCGAAATCTTTCCGCGGGTCCTTTTGTACACGCTCTCCACCGCGCCGTTAAAAATCTCGGCCTCGATCTCAACGGTGAGCTCTGCTGTGTTGTTCTCTTTTTTCTCAAATGCGGTCACATTCACTGCGTTTATCCTCCCAGTATGCTTTATGCAATTATATAAATTTTAGCTCGCGCGTATTTGCGAGTATATCATACGCCTCGCGCAAATGCAACTATATATGTATATTTTGCGGAACGAAATCTACGTAATCCGCCGAAACCATATTGTATTCGATCCCGCCGACGACTCCCGTGACGGCGCTGCGGTGCCCCTTCTTCCCGTGGATGTGCCCGTACCAGCAGCGCTTTACGCCGTATTTCTCCATCAGCGCCACTATCTCGTCGCAGACGTAGCCCTTGAAGCGCGGCGGATAATGGAAGAAGCAGAGCTTTTCGCCCGAGCTCTTTTTTTCCGCCGCCGCGAGCGACAGCTCAAAGCGCACCGCCTCCCGCTTGAGTATCTTTCTGTTGTGCTCCCCGTCCACGCTTTCGTCGTAAAGCCAGCCGCGCGTGCCGCAGAGAACGGCGTCCCCGTACAAAAAGGCGTTGTTGTTCAATATCTCGATATCGTCGAAGCCGCGCGCCTTAAAAAACGTATATGCCTTCGCCGCAGTCGTGAACCAATAGTCGTGATTGCCTTTTAAGAGTATTTTTTTCCCGGGCAGCCCCGCGACAAAACGGAAATCCTCCTCGGCCTCCTCAAGCGACAGCGCCCACGTCAAGTCGCCGCAGAGCACGACGGTGTCCTCGGGCGCGACGTGCTCGAAGCCGGCCTTTATTTTCTCGACGTAGCCGTCCCAGCCGTCGAAAATATCCATCGGCTTTGACCCGCCGAGAGATAAATGCAAATCACCTATTACGAAAAGCGCCAAATTCATCCTCCTCACCGCGCTACGCGCGGATGTTTGATTTAACGTGCGCGCGCGCGTCGCGCCTGCGGCGCACCATAAAAATGACGTCGCGCGTAAACGCGACAGGAGCGCGCCATACGGCGCGTTTAATCACAGGCGCGGCGCACGGC
>JAISFB010000176.1 GCA_031263805.1 Oscillospiraceae bacterium | reverse complement strand
ACAAATCAATTTGAGTACAACCCGATAGCGAACTGGGCGGGCGATGGGTTCCAAAAACTTTTCGCGCAGGGCGGCGCGTATATAATAACGCCGCGCGCCAACGAAGACCTGCGCCCCGGTCACGGCATATCGTGGAACCGCCTGCAAACTGCGCCGCTTTTCGCCGCGCTTGAGGATTTTGTCAAAACGCATCCGGACGCGGACGCGCGCCGGATATATGTCGGCGGGTATTCGATGGGCGGCGGGATGACCTGGCTGCTCATACGCGAGCGACCGGATTTCTTTGCCGCCGCCGTGCCGTGCTGCCCGCGGCTCGATTACGCCGCGGACGATTTTTCGGATCAGGAGGCGCTCAATGCAGCGCTTGCGCCGCTCGCCGGGCTGCCCATCTGGGAAATTCACGGCGAGGGCGATTCCGTCACACCGCCGGAGCAGTCCGTCCCGCTGCGCCGCGCCCTGCTCTCAAACGCCGCGGCGGCAAATACGGACACACGTTTTCTCACGCTCCCGACGGGCTATCTGTTCCCGGACGGGAAGACGCCGACGCCGGTGGATCACCTCGTATGGATACCCGCGCTGAACAACTTACTGTTCGATGATGGCGCGCCTTATCGCGACGTATCGGGCGCCCTCGTCGAAACCACGTTGATCGAATGGCTGAACGCCTGCCCCGATTCCCCGGAAAAGTTATAAAAATGCTCCCGAAAGCAGATCCGGAAGTGACGCCGATAATTATACTCGCGGGGGGCCGGAGCCGGCGCATGGGGCGCGACAAGCTTTTGCTTGAATTTATGGGTGAAACGCTTATAAACCGCGCGTACAGGCGCTTTTCGGAAGAATTTGAACGCGTGTATATCAGCATTGCGGGCGCGGGCGCCCCGCCCGGGTTTATCGGTGGCGCCGAGCGCGTGATAGAGGATATTCATCCCGGCCTCGGCCCTGTTTCGGGGCTGCACGCCGCGCTGACTCGCTTCGACTCCGCGTTTCTCGTCGCGGCGGATATGCCGCTGGCAGAGCCGCGCGCCGCGCGGGAGCTCATCAATAAGCTTCCGGGGTACGCCGCCGCCGCCGCGCGGAGCTTAGGGCGGACGGAACCGCTTTTCGCGGCTTATTCAAAGGCCGCGCTGCCCGCCGCCGAGGTCGCGATTGCCTCCGGCGATCACAGCCTGCACCGTTTGCTCGCGCGCGTCACCGCCCGCTACGTCGAAACGAGGCCTGAAACGCTCCTCAACGTCAATTTCCCCGAAGACTACGCGCGGCTTATAGGATTAAAAACATAAAGGCGGCGGCTTTTCAGCCGCCGCCGTAAAAAATCGAATCAGCCCAAAAGGCTTTCAATATACCCCGCGAGCTCGCCGACCGTGAAGCACTCGTAAATGCTTTCGTCCGTCACCGTGATCCCGTACTCGGTTTCAAGCTCGCTTACGAGCTCCACGAGATCCAGTGAGTCCGCGCCGAGGTCGTCCACGATGTTCGTGGCCGCGCTGATTTCTCCGACGTCGCGCTCAAACTGCGCGGCAAGTGACTGCCGTATTTTTTCTAAAACCATTTTCCTCATCTCCGCTTGCTGTTTGTTGTTATTTGTACGTGTTATTTCCACTCCCGGACGGAAGTATCCGCTTCGGATATCGGCGCCGGCGCGGGCGCTACGGCGGGCTCGTCCCGCGTGTAGGAGGCCTCCGGTTCCGCGTTTTCGGGATATTCGGCATCCGATTGCTCTTTCGGTGCGGCGGGATGGGCGCTCTCCGGACGCGGTGCGCGCGGGCCTCGCCCCGGTTTCCTGTACCTGCCGTGCGGCGGGCCTTCTTCGTCAGTCCGCGGCGCTTCGGCGTTTTTTCCGAAGGCTATGACGATGCGGCGTCTCGGCTCGCTGCCTATCGAATATGTGGACACCTGGTCGTTTTCCTGTAGCGCGGTATGTACAACGTGCCGCTCGTATGCGTTCATCGGGTCAAGCGTTATGCTGCGGCGGTTTTTAACCACCTTCGCGGCTGTTTTTTCCGCGAGCGCTTCAAGCGCTTCGTCCTTGCGGCGGCGATAATCCTCCGAGTCCACGTTTACGCGCAAATACGGGCCCGGGCTCCTGTTTACCACGTAATTTGAAAGATGCTGTATAGAGTCGAGCGTCTCTCCGCGGCGGCCTATCAGCGCGCCGGGCACGGTGGTTTCAAGCGTCACATCCACCGAACCGTCCGTCACGTCCGAAATATTTATTGACGCCTCTACGCCGAAACGCGATAAAAGCCCCTCGAGGAATGTGCGAAGCTTGTCCGTTTTTTCGTCCGCGGCGTCATAGCTCACGTCGAGCACGGCCGGGCTCCCGCCTATTCCGAGAAATCCCGATTTAGCGCGCTCGACTATCTCGACGGAGACGTCGTCCCGCGTCAGGCCAAGCTCGTCCAAAGCGAGGCGCAGTGCCTCGTCCTCAGTTTTGGCCGACTTTCGCAGCGTTTTTTTCATCGGTGTTCCTCCTTTTAGAGCGGTTTATTCGTCCGAGTCCTCGTATTCACCCTCGTCATCTTTTTCGTCGTCGTCATACGTTTCCGTATCGTCCCATTCTCCGCCGACGTCCGGCTCTTGCCGGGCTTCGTCGATAATATCGGTTTCGCCGTCGCTGCCGTCGTATCTGTCGGGGGTGTACGCGCGGCCCCGCGCGTACCGGCGCGTACCCTCGCGCGACGGTTCCTCATCCGTGGGTTTGTCCGGCTTGTGCTTTTTCTCCCACTCCGCGGATTTCGCTTCGCGCTCTTTCTTTTCGGAAAGCTCAAGCTTTTTCTTAGAGGTGGAGGGGTTTACGGCGGTTTTGTTTTCGGCCTTCAACCGCTCGGTCTCCTGACGCTTGCGCTCAAGCTCCGCTTTTTTCTTCGCGTTGGCGGCGAGCCGAACCTCGTCCTCCTGATCCATGATCCTATTATAACGCTTCGTGAGCCATATGTCACGCAAAATATTCAGCACAGCGCCCGCGCTCCAATATACGCCGAGAGCGGCGGGCGCGGCGAACGCGAAAACGAGCATCATCACAGGCATCATCATCAGCATCATATTTGTTGACGAGGCGGCCTGCCCCTCGGCCATCTGAGGCGCCGGAGATATTTTCTGCGAAATTATCGTCTGAACGAGCTGAAGCCCCGCCGTCACGACGGGGACGAGAAACAGCAAAAGCATCGGCAGCCATCTCTCCGGGGACGACCAATCGAACTCCCAGACCTTCCACTGCGGCGTCGCGCCCAAATCTATGCCCAAAAAGCTGTAATTGATCTGACGCAGCGCCGGCGAAATTCCCTCGAATGAGCCGAAATTCTCGTAAATAAAATGCGTCTGAGCGATTTGCTGATAATATCCCGCGCCGCCCTCAAAGCCGAGCTCCGCGAGCTTCGCCGTGATCGCGCCGTTTTCGGCGAGAAGACTCTGCTCCACCCGCATCATTGTAGTCAACGGCAAGGAAATAGCCCTGTACAGCGCGAGCATTATCGGCAATGGCAGCAAAGACCAGAGACAGCCGCCCGTCATACTGACGCCTTCCTCTTTATAGAGATTCGCCACCTCCTGCTGATATTTCTGCCGATTCGCGCCGTGCTTTTTCTCAAGCTCCTTGATTTTCGGCTGAATGCGCGCCTGCCGCATCGTGCCGCGCTTGGCCTTCATCTGAAACGGCAGCAGGATCAGGTTTACGATTATGGCGAAAAATATGACCGCGAGCCCGTAATTCTTGCAGAACTCGTACAGCCACATCAAAAGCATCCCGAAGGGTACGGCTATCGCATCAAACATTGTATTCGATATTCCTCATTTCTAAATATGGCGGGGCTAAATATGGCGAGGCTTCGATGGCTGCGGTACGGGGTCGTATCCTCCCTTGTGGAACGGATGGCACTTCAAAAGCCGCCGCGCCGCGAGATATCCGCCTTTCAGCGCGCCGTGTAATTCTATCGCCTCATACGCGTACTGCGAGCAGGTCGGAACGAACCGGCACGCGGGCGGCGTCAGCGGGGAAACGCCCCGCCTGTAAAACGAAATAGCTTTAAGCAGCAGCCACTTCAAAGTATTCCCTCCGCGGCGATTCCGAGCCTCGAGCACAGCCTGCGAAATTCAGCGCCGAGCTCGCCGAATGGCGCGTCAAACGCCGGGGCCCGCGCGACGATCACGATGTCAAAGCCCGGCAGCAAGCCGCTCTCTCCGAGTCTGTACGTCTCGCGCAAGCGCCGCCGGACTCTGTTTCGGAATACGGCCCCGCCGAGCTTCGCGCTGACAGTGATCCCGAGGCGGTTTAGCGACGTGACTCCGCTTCGGGCGGACGCCGCGCTCACACGCTTGTCCCGCCCGTTGCGGCGGCAGTAAACTACCATGCACCGCGACGCCGCGCTTTTACCTCTGTCGTAAAGCCGTCTGAATTCGTGATTGCGCTTCAGCGACGCCGTCAGCTTCATTTTCGCTCACTGCTCATTGCGCGGCAGACAACGCTCTCACGCGGAGAGCTTGTCACGTCCCTTTGCGCGGCGTCGCGCAAGCACCTTTCTTCCGTTGCGCGTGGACATTCTCTTGCGGAAGCCGTGCTCCTTCGAGCGCTGGCGTTTTTTCGGCTGGTATGTTCTCAGCATATCCTATTGACCTCCAAATGTTTTCTCGTGTGTCCTCAAAAGCGCGAATAGGCGTAACACGCCGTCCGCGTGAGCATTTATTTTACAGTACGCACGGCGGCGTGTCAACAATTATTTTTTTCGGAGCGCGATGAGGAATATGTACTATGCTTTTTGGCTCTCTGTAAAATGCTCCTCCAGCTCGCCCAACAGTTCTCTCAGGCAGGTCGGCACCTGTCTCAGGCACATTTCATATACAACACATTTCCTGCAATCCCCGTAGTTTGGACACCGGGTATTCCAGCATTCGCATTTGAACGTGTCCGCTTCGCGCGCGCTTGCCATTGCCGTGCGCATTTCTCCGGGACCGACTCTGGGAGGATTATCTCTCCATTTGAATTTGTTCGGCTGTTCCAGTATGTTTTTTTCCTGTACTTTATCTTCTTGCATTTTAGGGCATCCTTTCACTACAATAAATTCCACTACAATAAATTGGTCTGGCGATTTTCGTGACTGCGCTATTTATCTTGGCTGAACACGATATAGTGTTCCTCCAGGTCCCCCAGCAAAGCCCTCTGACACGTTGGGAACTGCCTCAGGCACAAATGAAATACGATGCATTTCTTACACTCGCCAAAAAACGCGCAGTTAGTATTCCAACAGTCGCATTTCATATCGTGCGCTTTTTTAGAACACGCGAATGCCGCGCGCATTTCGTCCGCGGATGCCTTTGGAGTGCTGTCCTTCCATTTGAGCCCGTTCGGCTGCGCCAGCATATTTCTGATTTCCGGCGGTCCTGAGTCTTCTTCTCCTCCGAACGGGTTCATCATTTTTTGAAACTCCGCGACCCCCTCCGGCTTCAGCAGGGAGGTTATGAGCTCAATGCCTCTCCTGAAAGCGTCCGGGTCAAAGGCGGCGCCCTCCTGCGGCGGTTTGAAATTCGCTTCCAAGGCCGCCGCCATCTCTTCCTGCTTGCCGTCCTGCGTGCGCTCCATGATAAAATCAAAGAACATTTTTTGCGGGTTTTCCATTTGGCCGCTTTCCATTTGGTTGTTTTCCGTCTGGCTGTTTTCCATTGTGCTTCTCCTTTTTTTATGTATTTTTAGGTATATGTATTGGCGATTTATTGTAAGTATAGCATAGTTTCTCTGCGCCTGTCAAGCGCGAAAAATGGCGGAATGGCGGGGAGCGGACAGGCGGCGGGCTCGAGCCCCTTTTTTCAGAAGAAAAATTAAAATCACAAATAACCCTTGCCAATACGCGCGCTGTGTTATACAATATATGGGGAGCGCACATCCCGCGTGCGCGCTTACATCACTTTGCTTTGCGGCGGAGAGCGGCGTTTAGGAGATATTCCGTATGCTTCCGAAAGACTTTCCCTCCCGGTTTTTTAATCCCCTGACCTCCAAGCACCGTGAGGTATATATTCACGTCCTGCTCACGGCGGAAAGCGTGTTAGAGGACTCGAAGTCGATCGCCATGCCCAGAAACGCGCTGGTCGCGGAGCTGCGGCGGATCTTTCAGCGCGAGGACTACGCCTTGGATGTGTCCGACGAGGAGGATTACGACGAGGCCCCGTCGGGCGACCCTGAGCAGGAGCATCTGGCGTACTCCATCCGCTTGCTTCTCCGCAGCGGGTGGATCGACGTCGACGAGTCCGGCGATCACGCCTCCGAATCCGTATTTATCACCGCTTACGGCAAAAAGCT
>JAISFB010000171.1 GCA_031263805.1 Oscillospiraceae bacterium | reverse complement strand
CGGCGAGCTTTTTCCGCATACTTTCGGCGTCGTCAAAGAGGACGACGCTGCGAGAGTCCCCGTCCCCGCGGTAAAAATAATTTACGCAGAGCGCGTCGGAAAAAAACGCGCGTTTCGCGCGCGCGCGCAGCTCGTCAAAGCGCCCGGCGTCGAGCTCCGTCCCCGCGCCCTCGGGGCACGGAAGCTTAAATTCCATACGAAGCCTGTCACATTCGAGCGCGAGACGGCCGGCGCCGAAGCGCTCCGCCGCGTCCGAAAGTCGTCGGGCGAGGCTCCCGCCCGACAGTGCGGTGCGTATCAAAACATAAGCGGCGGGCGCGTTGCTCCCCAGCGCCTCCGGGACAAAGACGGGGCGCGGCGCGATAGCGGTAGCGAGCCGTCCCGCGAGGGACGCGTGCAAGGCGGACGCGCGCTCGCCGGAGTCGAGCACTATCCCCTCAAATCCGCGCGCGGAGACTTCATCGACTATTTCGCCCAACAGCACGGACGCGGGACCGCCGCCCGTATAGCCGGATATGCTCAAAACCATTATGCCTTCGCGCCCGGCGTTCCTTGCCCGGTAGAGGCGTGCGCCTCTTACGCGATAGCTTATATGGGCGGGCGTAAAGCGTTGATCGAACGCGCCGGGCGCGCCGCCCGATACGCCTTCCGGCATTACAATATAAAGCTTCAAATTCCATCGGTCCTTTCGCCGCGTGCGCACCGCTCACGACTCGGGCGGTTTGATTTAACGTGCGTGCGCGCACGGGGAACGCGCCGTAGGCGCGACGTCGCGCGAATGCGCGGGTACGTTAAATAATACGAAGCGGGGGTATCGTTTATGAGTTTTTTGCCGTTCCCTGAATATAAATTCCCGGAGCTCCGGGATATAACGGGGGATTTTCTTATTGAAAAAGGCGTCGAGCTGCTTATGCTCGACCTTGACAACACTGTCGCGCCATACGGCGCGGAGACGCCGTCGGAGCCGGTGCTGCGCTGGGCGGAGAGCGTTCGGGCGGCGGGGGTCGGGCTTTACATAATATCGAACAGCCGGAAAGAGGGGCGCGTAAAAGCTTTCGCGCAGGCTCTCGGCGTCCCGTATATCCTGCGCGCGAAAAAGCCGTCGCCGCGCAAGCCGCGCGAGGCGATGCGCGCGCTGAATGTAAAGCCGGAGAACGCGGTGCTCGCCGGGGATCAGATATACACGGACGTGCTTTCGGCGAAGCTCGCCGGAGTTACGCCGATACTCGTTAAGCCGATAAAGCTGTCAAATCCGCTTTTGGCGTTAAGATACGTGCTTGAAGCGCCGTTTCGCCGCCTGCGGTCGCGGTAATGCGTCTGCGGGCACGGGGAAACGTAGTATGCGCCGCAGCGTCGCGCGAAAGCGCGTTATATTTAGGAGGAAAATGAAATGAAAAATCCGATAGAAAACACAACGAACAACATAGCAAAGCTGCGCGAGGCCATTAAAGAATCCGAGCTCGACGCGCTTATGATCACCTCGCCCGTGAACCGGCTTTACGCGACGGGTTTTTCGTCCTCCGCGGGAGTCGCGCTTATCGCGCGGGAAGGCGCGTGGTTCTTCACGGATTCGCGGTATATCGAGGCGGCGGCGCTCGCGATAAGCGACGCGGAAATCTCCGAACAGCGCTCCGGCAGCACGTATCAAAAGCTCGTAAACGCGGTCTGCGCCGAGCGCGGGCTGAAAACTCTCGGCTTTGAGGAAAAGTCCATAACGTACTCCGAATATAAAACGTGGGAAGCCGGGCTCGACGTAGCGCTCGTGCCGTCGCAAGCGCTTCTGCAAGACGCGCGCGCCGTAAAATCCCGCGCTGAGCTGAATAAAATGATCGCGGCGCAGCGGATCGCCGAAAAATCTTTTAACGAGATACTGCCGCTTATCAAAACTGATATAACGGAGCGCCGGCTGGCAAACGAACTGCTGACCGCCTTCCTCCGCAACGGCGCGGACGACAAGGCTTTTGAGACCATCGTCGTCTCCGGCGAGCGGTCGAGTATGCCGCACGGCGTGCCGGAGGACAGACCGCTGCAAAAAGGCTTTCTGACTATCGACTTCGGCGTGAAAAAAGACGGCTGGTGCTCCGACACGACGCGCACAGTCTGCCTCGGCCGCGCGAGCGAGGAAATGCGGCGCGTATACGACACGGTGCTCCGCGCGCAGCTCGCCGGGATCGCCGCGGCGCGCGTAGGCGCGCGCGGCAGTGACGTACACGCCGCCGCGCTTAATGTTATCTCCGACGCGGGCTTCGGCAAATTCTTCGGGCACGGCTTCGGCCACGGGCTTGGGCTTGAAGTTCACGAGACGCCGAACGCCGCCCCGTCATACGCCGGAGAGCTGCCCGCGGGCGCCGTCATATCCGCCGAGCCGGGCATATATCTGCCCGGCAAATTCGGCGTGCGGATCGAGGACGTCATTTACATAACCGAAAGCGGAAGCGAGAATATAACGGCGCTGCCGAAGGAATTGATGGAGATATCTGTGTAGGGGCGCGTTTCAAACGCACCCGGTTTTTCAAACACGAATCGACAAGGGATCAGGGCAGGTTTGAAACCTGCCCCTACGGACGTGGGAGCGTCGCGGCGAATGCCGCGTACCCCGTGCGCGCACGCACGTTAAATCAATTCGGTAAGCACGCGCCGCGTGCTTACCGAATATGCCGCAGCAGCGTCATTGTTCTGTCGAAGGATTTGCGGAGCCGCGAACGCTTGTCCGGCGCGAGAGTGAGCGCGCATTTTTCCGCTATCGCTTCTACGACGGAATCTACGGGGACGCCGTCCGTCGCGATTTTTTCGCCGTCGATCACCGTCTCGAACGCCGTTACGCACCTCTCAATCTGCGCTTTTGCCCACGTTTCGCCGTGTTCGATCCGGCGGTTCAGACGATGGCGCAGTGTGTCGCGGCCCGCCGCGAGTATAAAATGCCGCACGTCCGCGCCGCCGCGGCGGAGCGCGCCTATGATTTCATCGAAATACACCGGGTCCGTAAGCGTCATCGGCGCGATTATTACGCCCGAGAATTCTTTGTAAATCAGCTCCAGCATATCGCGGTTGAACGAGCGCCAGAGCGCGTAGTCCTGAAAATCGCCGCGCCGCATCGTTTTGGGGAAATGCTTGAAAAAGAAGTAGCCGATGTGCTCAGGATCGAACACGTAAGACCCCGGCAACCGCCTGTGAAGCTCATAGGCGCAAGTTGTTTTGCCGGCGCCGAACGCGCCGTTTATCCAGATTATCATTTTATTCTTGTTCCTTATTAAAAGACTTGCCGGCGTCCGCCGCGTAGGCGAAAAAGCGCAAAAGCGGCGGCGCCTGTCCGACGCCGCCGCTTTTTGCGCTGTTATTCCGAAATTATTTTGCTTTTTTGCTGTCGTCGAGCCATTCGATGTCCCGGCGGCCCTGGCCGAAGGCCTCGGCGCCCTCGGGGACTGTCCACATCATCGGGGGCGGGGCGGCTTCGCCGTCGGAGCCGGCGGGCGGGGC